>DOVL01000085.1 GCA_003520105.1 Lachnospiraceae bacterium
ACAAGAATGAACTTATGACCTACTACCTGTCTGGACTCCCTGCGAGTACGGGCAAGACCCATACGGAATACCACGTTATCAAGTCTGCTCTCAAGGATACGCATCAGGTTTTCACCTGTCATACCCTTCATGTTATCTGCCTTCTCATAGTAGTTACGGAAGGGCTTTTCCAAAACGCCATAGATAAACTTGGCTTTCTGCTTTTCACGAAGCTGTAATCCGTACTCTGAAACCTTACGGTTGCTGCGGATAAGCTTTCTCTTAGACTTCTTATCTACACCCAAAAATGTAGGCTCTAAGCCAAGAGACCTGCATCTTTTTAGGATAGGTGTCTTATTAACTGCCATACCTTAAATTCCTCCTGATAAAAACGAATACGACTTCTGGTTCATCATACTCTTCTGCGCTTGGGCGGACGACATCCGTTATGGGGAACGGGGGTAACATCCGTGATGGATATAACATCAATTCCACAAGCTGCAATAGCGCGGATCGCTGCCTCTCTTCCTGAACCGGGTCCCTTTACAAAAACATCTACCTTCTTCAGACCGTGAGGCAATGCTGCCTTTGATGCAGTCTCTGCTGCCATCTGTGCAGCATAAGGAGTAGATTTCCTTGAACCTCTGAATCCCAGTCCACCTGCACTTGCCCATGAAAGAGCATTGCCCTGAGCATCTGTCAATGTCACGATAGTGTTATTGAAAGAAGCCTGGATGTGTGCCTGACCATGTTCAACGTTTTTCTTTACGCGCTTTTTCGTTGTCTTTTTAACTACTTTAGCCATAACAAAACTAACCTACTTTCTCAATTATTTCTTTTACCTGATAATTACTTCTTCTTGTTCGCAACAGTACGCTTGGGTCCTTTACGGGTACGTGCATTGGTCTTTGTCTTCTGACCACGTACGGGAAGTCCCTTCCTGTGGCGAATACCGCGATAGCAGCCGATTTCCTGCAGTCTTTTGATGTTAAGTGCAACATCACGACGCAGATCACCTTCTACCATAATATCCATCTTATCGATGGCGTCACTGATCTTTTTTACCTCATCATCAGTCAGATCCTTGACACGGGTGTCAGGATTAACACCGGCCTCGGCAAGCAGCTTATTAGAAGTTACTCTGCCAATGCCATAGATGTAGGTAAGTCCGATCTCGATCCTTTTTTCTCTAGGTAAATCTATACCTGCGATACGAGCCATGTGTCTACAACCTCCATTAAAAATGTTAAACCAAAAGTGTCGTGACATCCTCCCGGTATGTTAAGTAAAGAGAATGTCTACATATATCATATGAACAGTATAACTTTACGATATTGTAGATACTCAATACCAGCTATACTGCAGCCGCCATATAAATATGATAACTTATGAATTTTCTTAACGAAAATTCACTACTCCGACAGGAGCAGGTCCCGAAACTCTGCTCTAACCCTGTCTCTGCTTGTGCTTAGGGTTCTCACAGATGATTCTGATACTTCCCTTGCGCTTAATCACCTTGCACTTCTCGCACATAGGCTTCACTGAAGATCTTACTTTCACGGTGATCCTCCTTTCAAAAATAGGGTCTGCGAAAAGGGCAAAAAACACCCCTCGCGTAAAGTGTCCGCGTAGTATTATACTACTGCTCTATTCAAAATACAAGAGTTTTTTATTTGTCACGCCAAATTATCCGACCTTTGGTAAGATCGTACGGAGACATCTCTATTGTTACCTTATCTCCCGGAAGGATCCGGATATAGTTCATACGAAGTTTTCCGCTTATATGCGCCAATATCTGATGGCCGTTTTCCAGCTCCACAGAAAACATGGCATTGGGAAGCTTCTCTATCACGGTACCTTCCACTTCAATTACATCTGCTTTAGACAAAATCTTTCCTCCTGTAGATCATTAATTTCTGCCATCTTAGCCAAGGATACTTGTGATGGCTGTAAATACTTCTTCCATGGGAACCGTGCCGTCCACGGATCTTAATATTCCCTGACCCTTGTAATACTCAATGAGGGGCTGGGTCTGCTCATGGTATACATCCAGTCTCTTCTGAACTGTCTCAGGCTTGTCATCATCACGCTGAACCAGCTCACTGCCGCAGGCATCACATATTCCTTCCTTTTTAGGAGGAATGGCAACTATATGATATGTAGCTCCGCACTTTAAGCAGGCACGACGACCGGACATACGGTTTACGATATTTTCATCAGGTACATCCACATCAATGGCAAAATCCATCTTCTGACCGATCTTTTCAAGGGCAGCCGTAAGAGCCTCTGCCTGGGGAATGGTCCTGGGGAATCCGTCAAGGACAAATCCGTTTTTCGCATCATCCTCTGCGATACGGTCCATAACCAGATCACAGGTCAGCTCGTCGGGTACCAAAAGTCCCTGATCCATGTACTCCTTTGCCTTTTTACCAAGCTCTGTACCGTTTTTGATGTTGGCACGGAAAATATCTCCGGTGGATATGTGCGGGACATTGCACTTGTCCGCGATCATCTTCGCCTGTGTTCCTTTTCCTGCGCCCGGGGCGCCCAGCATAACGATTTTCATACTTACTCACTCCGTCCGCTTTGTCCTGTATCCGGCATTCAGGTATCAAGGAACCCTTTATAATTCCGTACCAGCAGCTGCGATTCGATCTGCTTCATCGTTTCCAGGATCACGCTCACCACGATGATCAGGGAGGTGCCGCC
>DOVL01000284.1 GCA_003520105.1 Lachnospiraceae bacterium
TTTTGCGGATTTAGAAATAGAAGGTGACTATAATGAGTCAGAAGAGAGATTTTTACGAGGTTCTCGGCGTAGATAAATCAGCAGATGAGGACGCCATAAAGAAAGCATATCGTATACTTGCCAAGAAGTATCATCCGGATGCAAACCCGGGCGATAAGGAAGCTGAGGAGAAGTTCAAGGAAGCTTCAGAGGCTTACGAGGTTCTCAGTGATCCGAAGAAGCGTAGCGTATACGATCAGTTTGGTATGGCTGCATTCGAAAATGGCGGAGACGGCGGCTTCGGTGGTGGAGCAGGCGGCTACTCTTCATATGGTTTCAGCGGAGATCTGAATGATATATTGGAAGGACTTTTCGGCGGCGGCTTCGGTGGCGGCGGTTTCGGAAGCTTCTTCGGCGGTGGCTTTGGAGGCAGGAGAGGACCTATGCGCGGACGTGACGTTGTTGCATCCGTAATGATCACTCTCGAAGAGGCTGCAAAGGGCTGCGAGAAGGTGATTAACATCAGAAATGCAGGCAACAAGGAAAGCCTCAGTGTTACTATCCCTGCCGGTATGGAATCAGGCAGAAGGATCAGACTGAGAGGTAAGGGTGAGCCGAGTCCTAACGGCGGCGAGCCGGGTGATATTCTCCTTGAGGTTGAGATCCAGGAGGATGACCGCTTCAGAAGAGACGGTATAGATGTTTATACCATCGTACGTATTCCTTTCACAACAGCTGTATTCGGCGGTAAGGTCATCATGCATACCCTTTATGGAGATGTTGAGACAAATATCAAGGAAGGAACTCAGGCAGGTACACAGATGCGTCTCAAGGGCAAAGGTCTTCCGGTTATGGGTCGTAACATCTACGGTGACCAGTATGTAACCATCGAGATAGAGGTTCCACGCAAGCTCAGTAAGAAGGCTAAAGCTAAGCTTCAGGAATTCAAAGAAATACTTGATAAAGAATAAGTTTAAAACCCCCTTATTATCATGTGATAATGAGGGGGTTTTTGACTGGTTATAATGAAAAATCGTGTATTTTGCAGTTGTTTTTTATCCTGATGATAAGTCTGACATTTTATGGCAAATGATGTATATTTTGTAGACAATTTATGTGTGGTTATGATACAATGAACATGTATTTTTATGCGCTTTTCGAGCGCAATCGTGGGGTGAGTTATTATGGGCGATCAGATGTTTGAAAAACCTTCTGAGCTTTTTACGGAGAAGTTTTCCGGCGGAGCCTTTGTGTGTTCGGCCGATACCGATCATAAGCTGATATATGCCAATCAGTATTTGATCGATCTTTTTGAATGCGATGACTTTGCTGATTTCTCGGAATTTGTTAAGGGCAGTTACAATGGGATAATCAATGATACCGATCCGAAGTCAGTGCTCCGGGAAATCAAAGCTCAGATAAAGGCTGCGGATAACAGTTCAGGCTATGTTTTTTATAACATAAGAACCAAGCTGGGCAACACGCGCCATATAGTTAATCATGTTACACTTGTTCATGATGATGAACATGGGGATGTGTATTATTCATATATTTTCCTGCACAGATTCGATAACCTCGGTTCGGATTACGATGTCGTTACCGGACTTTTCAAGAAGTTTAAGTTCCACAAGAAGGTTACGAGCGAGAACAGGAAGCTCTGTGATAACGATAACAATGAGTACGTTATCATCTATCTGAATCTTATTAATTTCAAGTATTTAAATCTGAACAGGGGCATCGCCGAGGGTGATAAATGCCTCAAGAACGTTTCCGAGATCCTCAGGGAATGCTTTGCCGATTCGATCATTTCCAGACTGGCTGATGATCATTTTGCTATATTTACAAGGTATAACGGCGTTATGCTTTCGGTTGAGCGGGCTTCGAAGAGGATCAATGATGCATATGCAGGCAAGTATAATATTGTCGGAAAGTTCGGAATCTACAGATTTATTCCAAATAAATATCTGGATGTTGAGTCAGCTCTTTCGCTGGCTAAGTTCGCATGCGATTATATCAAGAATGATGCGAAGACCGATATCGTTGAGTATAGTGAGAGCATCGCCGAGAGGATGAATACCTCCGAATACGTTCTGAGAAAGCTTGATGAGGCTATCGATAATGACTGGATCAAGGTGTATTTCCAGCCGGTTGTAAGAACGCTTACAGAGAAGCTCTGCGGTATGGAGTCTCTTGTAAGATGGGACGATCCGAATCTCGGCTTCCTGCAGCCTGACAGATTCATCGGTATACTCGAGAAGGACAGACGTATTCACAAGCTGGATGCTTATGTCGTTGAGAAGGTCTGCAGGATACTTCATGAAAGAATTGAGGCGAAGAAGCCTATAGTGCCTGTTTCGATCAACTTTTCAAGACTCGACTTCATCATGTGCGACATGCTTGAGGTTGTTGAGGCAGCGGTACTGAAATACGATATTCCACGTGATTATATACATGTTGAGATAACGGAAAGCATGATCGCATCCGATGAGGAACTCATGAGAAACGTTATCGAGCGCTTCAGACAGGCCGGCTATCAGATATGGATGGACGATTTCGGAAGCGGATATTCATCACTGAATCTTCTCAAGGATTATCAGTTTGATATGCTGAAGCTGGATATGAGATTCCTTACGCCTTTTACCGAGAAGGCCAAGGACATCATGCGGGCTACGGTTACCATGGCTAAAAATATAGGTATCGGAACTCTTGCGGAGGGTGTTGAGACCAAGGAGCATCTTGATTTCCTGAACGAGATTGGCTGCGGTAAGATCCAGGGCTATTATTACGGAAAACCTGAAGAAATCAACAGGATGTTTGAAAGCCTGCAGGAGAAGGGTATAGGAATAGAAGAGCGCAAATGGAGACATTTCTATGAAGCGGCCAGCTTCAATGTCAGAATGACCGAGGCACCTCTTGAGATAATTGAATATGATGGCTTTAATTTCAAAACTCTCTTCATGAACAGAGCCTATAAGGAACAGTTAGACTGTGTCGGACTTGATAATGAAGCGATAGACAGCAGATTCTATTATTCGAGTCCTGCCATGCTGAGAAGATTTCGTGATTTTGCAGAGGTTATCAAGAACAAGAGAACCCCTGAAGTGTTTTATTTTACCGAGCAGGGTAATTATCTCAGACTGACACTGGAAACTCTCTCAGAGTACGGCGGACATATGATCATAAAAGGATCGATAATCAATCTGACCAATGATCCGAAGACCGACGATGTGGCCAGACTTGATACGAGGCTCAGGGAACTGAATGCTCTGTTTATGGATGTGCTTCTGATAAATACAGCCGAAGATACTATTGTTCCTCTTCTCAGTACTTTTACGTATGCGGATAAAGAGCATGATAACGAATGGACTATTGAACAGAAGGTAAAAACATTTACCGAGGAATATATAGCTCCTTCTGAAAGGAACAAGTATTATGAGTTCATTGATTTCAGTACGGCCAAGGAGAGACTGGATAACAGTCAGAGTGGTTATCTGTCAAGAGTCTTCAGGGTTAAGGGTGATAATGGAAACTATGAACAGAGAGAGGTTGTTATTATCCCTGTGACAGGAACCGAGGGCAGAGAGTATCTCTTCTGTGTTAAACCTTTCATGGCGGATGCCTGCGCTATTCCGACTGACTATCTGCTTGGTGCGGGAGCGGCATCAGAGAAGACCACTGAGTATGCTGATCTCTGGAATAATCTTGTATGGAACAGCAGGATCAAGTTCTTCTGGAAGGATAAGGACAGACGATTCAGGGGGGCAAGTAATTCCTTCCTTGAATTTTATGACTTCGATTCGGTTAATGAAATCATCGGCAAAACAGACGAGGATATGCACTGGCACATTAAGAACGATCCTTATCAGAATGATGAGCTGGATGTTATCAATAAAGGCTTAAGGATAAAAGCTGCTCAGGGACAGTGTATAGTTAAGGGCGTTGTTCATGATATTATCGCTTATAAGATGCCTATCTATAAGTATGATGAGATAGTGGGTCTGTTCGGATATTTCATAGATTGTGACGAGGAGCGTGCGAGAGCCGGTAATGATGACAGGATTACCAAGCTTGATAATGTTACTAATCTGATGAATGCCCACGCTATATTGGACTACCTTATAGATTATGCAATCCAGTATAATGAAAAGGGCAGGAATTACGGCGTCATCCTCTTAAACAGCAGCAGGCATAAACGCATAGCCCAGACTTACGGAAGCTTGTTTGCCGATAAGGTTCTGAGAACCATCGCGGATGCAATTACAGAGGAGACAGGACAGACCTGTGCGGTGGCAAGAACCAAGGATGCTGTATTTTCAGTGCTGACCTATGTCGATGATGAGAAAGAATTCAGGGATCTTGCGAAGAGGCTTGAGGCAAAACTGAACGGTATCACATCGGTTGATGGTAATGAGATAACCATACGTATGAAGATGGCTGATATTATTCGTACGGATGAGGGAATCACGGATGAAAATATATATAACATTGCCATGAGCAGGGTTGAGTAATTTGGCATAGTTATTGCAGGATGGCTATACCGGTACAGAAATAATACTGCCCCGGATCCGATGGGACCGGGGCAGAGCATATAGAAGGCGTTTGTTATGAAAAAAATAAGCAGGAAAAGTATCATATATGCGTTTTGTTTTATAATCATCGGTGTTCTGATCAATCGCGCGTGTGCTCAGATTGTTTCGGCGACAGGCTGTCCGCTTTATCTGGATTCGATCGGAACCATGTTTGTTGCAGCGGTTGCAGGACTTGCTCCGGGAACGACGGTTGGATTTATTACAAATATGATCGGAGGCCTTTCTGATACTTCGACTTTTTATTATGGAATCATCAATGTTTTGATAGCAGTGATAGTCGGTACTGCAGCGGGCAGGGGACATTTTAAGAGACCGCTTGATATACTTAAGGTCCTTCCACTTTTTCTTATTCTCAGTATTCCGTGCTCGTTTTTATCTAACCTGCTCTTTGCGGGAGAAATAGCTGATAATGTGGCAGCACCGGTTGCGGAAAAGATCAACAATGCCGGGGCTCCGGTAATTGTGGCTCAGATACTGGCGGATTATTGTATAGAAATACCTGATAAGCTGATCAGCCTTGCAGTAGCGTTTATCCTGACAGCGATCGTACCGCAGACAGTGAAGAAGGAGCTTGTAGGAATCGCAGGCTGGGAGATCACAAGTGATACCGAAAAAGTCGGTAAGGAAAAAGGAGTATCCGGTACTCTTCGTGTTCAGGTTGCAAAGGTGCTCTTCATATCCGGCCTTGCAATCGCGCTGGTTGCATTTTTCATTTCTTATAAAACATATATGGAATCGAAGGTTGCAGGTTATCCTGACGGTGACTATGACGTAATTCTTCTCAGAACCGAAACTCTACTCTATTGCAGCAAGATGTTCTCAGCTATACTCGGACTCCTTATCTGCATCGTTTCGTATTCGATGATAATCGTTAATAACAGGGTTGTCGGTCCGCTTCATGAGATGGCCAAGGAGATGAACCAGTTCGCTTATGATACCGAGTCCGGAAGAGACAGTTCACTCGAGAAGATAGCGTCGCTTGATATAAATACGGGTAATGAGATCGAAGTCCTTTACAAGGCTATGACCAAGACCGTTAAAGAAATTGATGAATACATCGATACAACCGCGGAACAGGCGAGGACCATCTCTGAACTGAACGTAAATATAATCACAACGCTTGCGGATATTGTCGAGAGCAGAGACGAGACCACGGGCTTCCATGTCAAGAGAACTGCCGAATACTGCGAGATCCTTGCGGAGTGCCTTAAGGCTAAGGGCGTCTTCACGGACGAACTTACGGATGAGTTTATCGGTACTCTTAAGATTGCTGCACCGCTTCATGATATCGGTAAGATCAAGATACCTGATGCGATCCTGAATAAGCCTGCAAGACTGACTGATGAGGAATATGATATAATCAAGACGCATGTTGTTCTTGGCAAGGAGATGCTGGACAATGCATCCGAAAACCTCGGAACATCAGCTTATCTTCATATGGCGAAGGATATTGCATACTATCACCATGAGTGGTGGGACGGCAACAAGAGAGGCTATCCGGGAGCTGCGTCCGGAACGGATATACCGCTTTCGGCTCGTATTATGGCTGTTGCGGATGTATTTGATGCATTGGTTTCAAAACGTCCTTACAAGGATGGATACGATATGGATAAGGCTGTGGATATAATGAAAGAAGAGGCCGGAACTCATTTTGATCCGGCAATAATCGATGCTTTACTTGACTCTCGCGAAAAACTTGTTACGATAATAGAAAAATACTCTGAATAGTCGGAGAGAAAAGAAATTGATAGGAAAGAAACATCCTGACAGATATAAATATATGACAGAAACGCCGGTACCGAAGCTGATACTTCAGCTTGCGGTACCGACTATTATTAGTATGCTCGTAACGGGTATATATAACACTGCTGATACATATTTCGTAGGACGTATCAGTGAAAATGCGACCGGGGCTACGGCAGCGGTCGGAATCGTATTTCCGCTGATGGCGATCATACAGGCTTTCGGCTTCCTGTTTGGTCATGGTTCGGGCAATTTCCTCTCGAGGAGCCTCGGCGCGGGCAAGAAGAAGGAAGCTTCTGAAATGGCTTCCACCGGCTTCGCCATGGCGCTGATCTTCGGCCTTTTTATCGCTCTTTTCGGAAATATATTGATGGGACCGATACTGGACTTTCTCGCACCGGGAGACGTGACTGCATCGACACTTTCAATGACGGACGAATACGCAAGGATAATCCTTATCGGTGCGCCGTTCATGATGTGCCAGTTTGTTGTCAATAATCAGCTCCGCTTCCAGGGAAGCGCGCTCTACGCAATGATAGGTCTCCTGGCCGGTGCGCTGATCAATATTGTTCTTGATCCGCTTCTGATACTTGTTCTGGATATGAGAGTTATGGGCGCTGCGATAGCTACTGTTGCAGGACAGATATGCAGCTTCTTCATCCTTCTCATCGGAAGCAGAAGAGGCGAAAATATAAAACTGAAGATTTCAAGCGTTAAGATAAACGGCTACTATTTCGGACAGATCATTAACGGTGGCATACCGTCGCTTTTCCGTCAGGGACTTGCAGCGGTAGCATCTATGCTTCTCAATCATGAGGCCGGAAAGTTCGGAGGCGAGCCTGTAATAGCCGGAATGACGATCGTTACAAGGATCACCATGCTGATCGCTTCGGTTGTTATCGGTTTCGGCCAGGGCTATCAGCCGGTCTGCTCGTTTAATTATGGTGCAAAGCTGAAGGAGCGAGTTAAAGAAGGATATTGGTTCTGCCTGAAGTGGGCGGCTGTATTTCTCTTCGCGGCAGGAGTTCTCTGCTTTATATTTGCCCCGGATATAGTGAGGCTTTTCAGGAAGGATCCGGCTGTTGTGGATGTCGGAAGTGTAGCACTCAGATATCAGACTGTCGTGTTGCCTTTCATGTCAATCATATTTATCTCAAATATGATGCTTCAGTCGATCGGCAAGGGCTTCAAAGCTTCGATTACCTCATCGGCGAGAAACGGTATATTTTTCATACCGGCGATACTGATACTGCCGGCACTTTTCGGGCTTCGCGGAGTAGAGATGACGCAACCTGTTGCGGATATTCTGACCATCTGTGTTACCATACCTTTTGCGGCGTCTGAGCTACGCAAGATGAAGAACGAAGAGGTATAAATCCGGGTAGTATGAACCGGCAATCAGGTTATACAGATGTAGTTGTGGAGTAGTATGGATAAAGCGCATTTTTGCTACTTGTATCATATGTTATTGGTGTGGTATGATGAACGATAGTGATGCACTGATGGAGTGGTTGAGTTATTATTGTTTAATCATATCGTCATGAGAAAAACGTTTACGATGATTGATTGGTACATGATGAGTTGGTGTCATGTTGACGATCATTTTGGTAGTGAATTAGTACAGAAAATTATTAACGAAAGAATAAATAACTAAGAACATAAGGAGCTGAGATGAAGAACAAGGAATACCCATATGAGGACGTCCCTCACATTAATGACCTTAAAGACATGCTTCAGCAGAAGGCACTTCTGATGCCTGAAGCTACCGCGTTCATCTATCCGTGTGAGTCAGGTGAGATGCGTAAGACCTATGCCGATCTGCATGATGACGTAAATGCATTCGGTGAATGGATGTATCACAAGAAGATTAAAGATAAGCACGTTGCCATCATCGGTGAGAATTCTTATGAGTGGCTTGTTGCTTATTTCGCGACTGTTAACGGCGGAAGCGTTGCGGTTGCAATAGATAAGAGCCTTCCTGATGAAGAGATAATCTCTCTTGCCAAGATGGCAGATACAGATGTTGTATTTGTTTCTGACACCTATTATGAGAAGGTTAAGAAGAAGGCTTCCAGAAAGGTTTATAACCTGAAGGATTTTGATGAGTATCTGAAGGAAGGAAGAAAGCTTCTTAAAGACGGCAAGAATGAGTTTTCACGTTATGAGATCATTCCTGAGAAGACGGCTACGATCCTTTTCACATCAGGAACTTCCGGAGTAAGCAAGGGCGTTGAGCTCACAAACCAGAATATAGCTTTCGAGATCGTTCATACAAGTATGCTTTTCGCTCCGAAGGGCGGTACTCTTGCAGTGCTTCCTTTCCATCATGCATTTGGACTCGTGGTTGGTATCCTCATGGTTACAAACTACGGACAGCCTATATATATCAATAAGAGCCTTAAGCACGTTAAGAAAAATATGGAAGAGTTCGGACCGCAGACTATGTTCCTCGTTCCAATGTTCGTTGAATATTTCCACAAGCAGATCTGGCTTGAAATCGAGAAGAAAGGCAAGACCAAGGTGTTTAAGAGACTTATGAAGTCTACAGATATCCTGAGAAAGGCCAAGCTCGACCTGAGAAGCAAGATCTACGGACCTATCAAGAAGGTCTTCGGCGGAAACCTCGAGACTATCATCTGCGGCGGCGCTGCACTTGATCCGATGTACGTAAGAGAGTTCCGTACCTGGGGCATCGAGATACTGAACGGTTACGGCGCGACAGAATGTTCGCCTTGTACGGCCGTTAACAGACTCTATCATCATAAGGACGGCAGTGTTGGACATCTTGTTCCGGGCATCGAGGTTAAGGCTACGGAAGAGGGCGAGATCGCATTCAGAGGCGACCTTGTCATGAAGGGCTATTATAAGAATCCTGAGGCAACAGATGAGGCTCTCATCGATGGCTGGTATCACACCGGTGACCTCGGTTATGTTGATGAGGACAACTTCATTTTCCTTACAGGAAGAAAGAAGAATCTGATTATCCTCAGCAATGGTGAAAATATTTCTCCTGAAGAGCTTGAGCAGGATCTTGCTCGTGACTCTGCGGTTGAGGAGGTTCTTGTTTATGATGAGAACGGCAAGATCGTTGCCGAGATCTATCCTGATGAGAATCATCGTGATGATAAGGAGTATTTCGAGAAGCTTAAGAGTAAGGTCAACAAGGGCAGACCGATCTACAAGCAGATCACACGTGTTAAGCTTCGTAATGAGGAGTTCATCAAGAACGCCAGCATGAAGATCGTAAGATGGAAGAATATTCCGGGACTTATGCCGGCAATTGAGAAGAACGATGATGCCGAGGCGTAATTCGGGATTTGCATCGGTAATGCAGTGATGCTAATGTTAAATATAAAAATGCGGATGTTATCAGAAGTGGTAACATCCGCATTTTTATTGGCCGGTGAATTTTACCATTCGTAGCCAATGAAATCAAGCTCTTTGATGGCGATATAATTGCCGATCAGTTCGATCGAATCCTTCTGGTCTGCGTCGCAGATTCCTGCAATCCAGCCTTCTATATGGTTTTCTTCTTCGAAGGTAATGCTGCCGAAGTATGTGTTTCTCATGTATCCGAAATACTCTTTGGCATCATTATTATTGTCGAAAAGATAGATGACATAGTAATCTCTGTCGCTGCTATATTTCGTAGGATAGCAGATGCTGAATTTTATTCCGTCTGTTTCCTGCTCTCTGACGTTCACGTCCAGATAACCGTACTGCTCCTTTATATCTTCTATGGTGTAGGTCTTGACCTTGCCTTTGCCGTCGTCCTTGTTTACGTTCTTGTTAACGAACTTAATGATGAAGATTGATGCGACTGCGAAGAAGGCGATGGCTGAAACTATCATGGCTGCCATGAAGATCCTTTTGCTGCCTTTCTGCGCTTCCGGATTCTGATAATACTGGTTATTTCCCTGCATCGGCTGTGGGGGATAATTTCCCGGGTAACCCTGCTGAGGGTACTGACTGCCCTGCATGTTGAACTGGTTCTGCGGATTCTGGCCAGCCGTCATGTTGAACTGATTCTGCGGATACTGACCATTCGGATAGTTCTGCTG
>DOVL01000195.1 GCA_003520105.1 Lachnospiraceae bacterium
GATCCGGGTATCGGATTTGCCAAGAATACGCAGGATAACCTTCGTGTGATGAAGCATCTTGAAAGATTCTGCGATATGGGTTATCCGGTACTTCTCGGAGTATCAAGAAAGAGTATGATAGGAAATACGCTCAACCTTCCTAGCGAAGAGAGAGAAGAAGGAACTATAGCTGCAAATGTATTTGGACTTATGAAGGGCTGCAGGATCTTCAGAGTTCATGATGTACAGAAAAACCGCAGGGCGCTCGATATGACCTATGCGATGATGCATGCATAAAACATACGGTTTATCGAATATAGACAGATTATATCGAGTATAGACGTATGGTTCATCTGATACAGACAGTTGTTTCATCGTATATGAACGATGATTAGTTATATAGGATATAGTATGGACAAGATAGTAATAAAGAATTTAAATATATTTGCCTATCACGGCGTATTTGAAGAGGAGAAGAAAAACGGACAGCTTTTCAGGATTTCTGCTGAACTGAGATTATCTCTCAGAAAGGCTGCACAGCAGGACGACCTCCGTCTGGCGGTTAACTATGCTGACGTTTGTGAGCTTATTCAGGAAGTGACTACAAGAGAGAAATGCGATCTGATCGAGACTGTTGCCGAGAATATAGCTGCCGAGATCCTTATGAAATACAAGACTGTTCAGGGCGTAAGAGTTAAGGTAAGTAAGCCGGATGCGCCGATCGATATGACCTTTGAGGATGTGGCTGTGGTTGTCGACAGAGAGAGACACACCGCACTTCTCGGACTCGGCTCAAATCTTGGTGACAGAGAGCAGTATCTGAAAACTGCCGTTGATCAGCTGGGTAAGGATGATTATATCAAGGTGAAGAAGGTTTCTTCATACATAGAGACTGAACCGTACGGCCCGGTCGATCAGCCTGATTTCTTAAACGCAGCGGTTCTTGTCGAAACACTTTATACGGCCGAAGAGCTTCTTATGGTTACAAGTGACATCGAGCAGGATGCGAAGCGTGAGAGGATAATCCACTGGGGTCCGAGGACTCTTGATATAGACATACTTCTCTTTGATGATGAGATTATTTCTACGGAGAGGCTGACGGTGCCGCATAAGGAGATGCATCTTAGAGATTTTGTGCTTCGTCCGGCGGATGAGATCGCACCATATCTGATGCATCCTGTATTTAAGAAGACTATCCACCAGCTTCTCGAGGAACTTAGGAATAAGGAGGAACATGCTGCCAAGCCTTATATTGATGAAGAATATAAGATGGTGGATGACCTTGAGATAAACAGCGATACGAGGGTTGTATACGCCGGCGTTCCGGGTGCATATGCCGAGTCGGCTGTTATTAAATACTTCGGCGATAATGTATCGATTTATAATGTCAAGAACTTTGATGATATAGTTGAAGAGGTTGCAGCGGGCAGAGCTGACTACGGTGTGATACCGCTTGAGAACTCTTCGGCAGGATTTGTAACAGGTAACTATGACATAATCAAGACAAGCGGTGTAAGGATCGTTGCGGAGGTTGTGCTCGATATCGAGCATGCGCTTCTTGGCGTACCGGGGGCATCGATCAGCGATATCAGAAAGGTTTATTCGCACGCTCAGGGACTTATGCAGTGCAAGGAATACATCGATAAGCATGGTTTCTCGAGCTCAAGCGTGAGCAACACTGCGGCGGCGGCCAAGAAGGTCCGTGAGGAGGGCAATCCTGCATATGCAGCGATAGCAAGCGAGAGAGCGGCGCGTCTCTATAATCTTTCGGTTCTTGATACAAGGATAAATACACTTAATGACAATTCTACCAAGTTTGTTGTTGTAACAGGCAAGAAGGTAGCTCTGAAGGATGCGGATAATATCAGTATCTGCTTCATGACGGCACATAAAGTCGGAGCGCTCTTCAATATCATGAGACTGTTCAATGATAATGGTCTCAACATGACCAGTATTGAGTCACGTCCGAGCCAGAGAAAGAAGTGGCAGTATTATTTCTATGTAACCTTCAACGGACGCCTTACAGATAAGAATGTCAGGAAGGCTCTCGGTGAGATAGTTCGCGAGGCTGATGAGATGGAGGTTCTGGGAACCTTCTGATGATACACTGATATTCTGTATCTTGTGGATGGTAATGAGTGAGAAGAAATTGATGCGGAAAACTGATTCAGAATAGTTCTGAATGAAGTGGCGTATCATAGGGGAAGATTTGATATGTTATCAATGATTTTAAGAATGTCTGCTGTATCGGCAGTTTATATTATTCTGACATATGTCCTGTGGCTGTATTTCAGAGGTAAAGAGATCACATCGTCAAGGAAGATAGTACTGGGTCTGATCTACGGCTTATGTGCGATACTTTCTACGCATTACGGTATCGATTATGAGCATATGATGCTGAATATCAGAGATGCAGCACCTCTTTCTGCAGGCCTTTTCTTTGATCCGGTATCAGGTATTATTGCCGGTATCATAGGTGGAGTTGAGCGTTTTATTGTCGGTGAATTTTATAATGTGGGTGCTTATACCAGAATAGCGTGCAGCGTTTCGACTCTTCTCGCGGGTATAGTATCTGCGCTTCTTCATATCTATATTTTCAAGAAGAAAAAACCATCTGCTTTCTATGCGTTCTTCATGGGCGCCATGATGGAAGCTTTCCATATGTATGTCGTTTTCATCACACACAGAGACGATGTAAATATGGCCTTTTATGTTGTGAAAACCTGCGCTTTTCCGATGATCATATTTACAGGTATAGCACTCGCACTGACATCTGTGGTATTAAGCGTTAAAGCGGGCGAATGGAAGAATCCGTTTAGGAAAAAAGCTATGGATGAGATTGCTGTTTCGCAGAAATTCCAGTTCTGGCTTTTTGTTGTTACTACGATCATACTGATTCTGAATTTCACCATAAATTTCCTTATAGAGACCAAATCTGCGATGCAGAACGCCAGAGATGATCTGGACAAAATATACGAATCGATCAAGGATACTTACGATGGCGTACAGCCGCTTCACGTTGAGGTTGAGGATATCGTATTTGGAATGAGTGAAGAGGAGCTGTTCGAGATATGCGACAGCGATGACAATATCATTTCGGGTGTTCATAAGGGAGGTGTTTTACCTCGGCTGGATGATATGGATGAAGATGACGACGGCTTCTTTAAAGCAACTCTTTATGACACGAAATCCTATTGTAAGATCTATGAGTTTGATGAGCTGAAGGTGATCGTATATATGCCTATGAAGGATATTTATTCGAGTCGAGACGCCAGGGCGTATGAGATCATTCTTGCGTATATAATTGTCTTCACCGTTATTTATATCCTTGTTTCCATGCTTGTTCAAAATATAGTTGTCGGTAATCTGCAGATGGTCAATGAGTCTCTTAACAAGATTACCGATGGCGACTTGAACGAAAAGGTAGATGTGTACAGTTCTTATGAGTTTGCATCACTTTCCAATGATATCAATCAGACAGTCAGTGTTCTGAAGAACTACATAAATGCTGCGGAGAAGAGAGTTGAGCAGGAACTCTTCATGGCTAAGTCAATCCAGGAGTCATCACTTCCTCGTAATTTCACTTTCCCAAGAAAAGATTTTGAGATCTATGCAACGATGGATGCCGCAAAAGAGGTTGGCGGAGACTTCTACGATTTCTTCTTCATAGATGCAAATAAGCTCTGTATGGTAATAGCCGATGTATCCGGAAAGGGTATTCCTGCAGCGCTCTTCATGATGAGGAGTAAGACCACGATCAGAAGCATGGCTGAATCAGGAAAGCGGCCTGCGGAAATATTCCAGATAGCCAACGATTCGCTCTGTGAAGGCAATGATGCGTCGATGTTTGTTACTGTATGGATCGGTATCATTGATCTTGAAACAGGCCATATGGTATGTTCAAATGCCGGACATGAATATCCTGCAATCATGAGAGCAGGAGGAGAGTATGAGCTTTATAAGCAGAAGCATAATATTGCTCTTGCCGTATGTGAAGGCATGAAGTTCAGAGAATATGAGATCGATCTGAATCCCGGTGATCGCCTCTTTGTATATACCGATGGTGTTCCGGAGTCTAAGAATAAAGAAAACGTACAGTACGAAACAGATCGTCTGATCAACATACTGAACAAGAGGAAGGATGCTTCGGACAAGCTTCTCCTTCCGGCTGTAAGAAGAGATATCGAAAGCTTTGTTAATGGGGCTGATCAGTTCGATGATATTACGATGCTTGGATTCTCTTATAAAGGGAATGGGCAGAAGAGTTGAAAATAAGCGGCCCGGGATCATCCCGGGCCTTTCAAAAAAACGGTTGACAAAAGCTTACGTATGTGTTAACCTATCACATGTTGAAAACAAAGCAGAGTATCCACTCTCACCTCAGCATCCATGAATGACTCGGGTTAAATAACATTTTCCAAACTATAGATCATGGTTTGTAATTTTGTTAAATGGTGGATACTGTCCATCATTTTTTATTTGGAGGGCAAAGCAATAGAGTATTTAATCAATGAACAGATCAGGGACAAGGAAGTAAGAGTGATCGGTGCTGAAGGAAATCAGCTCGGGGTTATGTCCATTAAGGATGCGCTTGCCGCAGCCGAAGAGGCGGAGATGGATCTCGTAAGAGTTTCACCAAATGCTAAACCGCCTGTTTGCAGGATCGTGGATTACAGCAAATTTCGTTATGAAATGATCCGTAAGGAAAAGGAGCAGAAGAAGAAGCAGAAGATCGTTGAGGTTAAGGAAGTTAGACTTTCACCAAACATTGATGTGAATGACCTTAATACCAAGATCAATATGGCTCGTAAGTTCCTTTCAAAGGGTGACAGAGTTAAAGTCACACTCAGATTCAGAGGAAGAGAGCTTGCGTACGTAAATCAGAGCAAGAAGATTCTTGATGATTTTGCGGAGAAGCTTTCAGATATATCTACCGTCGATAAGGCGGCTAAGTTTGAAGGCAGGAATATGTTCATGTTCCTCGCTGCAAAACACTAATATCGAAAGAAGCATTTAAGGAGGATAAGATAATGCCAAAGTTAAAGACAAAGAGAGCAGCAGCTAAGCGCTTTCAGAAAACAGGTACAGGAAAGTTAAAGAGAAATAAAGCTTACAAGAGCCACATCCTTACTAAGAAGACAACAAAGAGAAAGAGAAATCTCAGAAAAGCGACAATGACAGATCATACAAACAGCAAGGTAATGAAGAAGATTCTTCCTTACATCTAATCTGATAAGTCATATTGCTGTGATCAATTGATAGAACTCTTCCGTGATCGGACAGAGTGATTCAGTATTTTAGGAGGATAATAAAATGGCAAGAATAAAAGGTGGCGCTAATGCCAAGAAGAAGCACAACAGAACACTTAAGCTCGCTAAGGGCTACAGAGGAGCAAGATCAAAGCAGTACAGAGTTGCAAAGCAGTCAGTAATGAGAGCTCTTGCATCATCATTTGCAGGCAGACGTGAGAGAAAGAGAGATTTCAGAAAGCTCTGGATCGCTCGTATCAATGCTGCAGCTCGTATGAACGACATCTCTTACAGCAGACTTATGCATGGTCTTAAGCTTGCTG
>DOVL01000308.1 GCA_003520105.1 Lachnospiraceae bacterium
CTGTCTCTTGTTCTCGTACATCATATTGTCCGCACGCTTAAATATCTGAGAAACCAGCTTATCCTGTCCGACTTCAAAGGCTGACATACCGGACGCAAGAACAACGTCTCCGCTCGTGATGTTCTTAGCCATTTGGGCTCTGAGACCATCAAGCAGACTTTCGCGCTTCTCATAATCACTTCCACGAAGAACAGCGCAGAACTCATCACCACCGATACGAAATACAGGGCTATGCTGGAAGGCACCGCAGACAACGTCGCACGCAGAACGGATATATTCATCTCCGGTCTTATGTCCGAAGGTATCATTTACCTCCTTCAGCCCATTAACATCGCACACCACAATAGCGAACGGCTCCTGGCTTCCGACATTTATGCCCTTTTGGAGCAGATCCTCCATCTTCTGATAAGCGGTCATATTTTTAACGCCCGTAAGGCCATCTCTCTCCGCCATCTCTGTCGCCGAACGGATAGCCTGAACATAATCCTTTTCCTTTCTCACCTGAGAATCAATATTTGAGATACCGACTATGAAATGTCTGCCATCTGCAGCCCATACCATTCTGTAACTCATATAAACAGGTGCGCCGTTTTTCAGAATACGGAAATTGAATTTCTGGATATCACCGGTTTCACGCAGACTGTTCAGCTTTTCAGCACTGAGTGAATCCGTCATAAATACTCTGTCTTCAGGTACAACCTTGGTTCTTACCTCTTCGCCAAATTCCTCAAAGAAATCATCACCCTCAGCAAGTATCTCCATACCGGAATCTTCATTTGAACAGGTATACTCAACATAGCTGAGAGTATTGGCATCAACATAATAAACAGCATCCAGACGGGTAGCAAGTGCCATGGCAATCTGGTTATATGTCAGGCTCTTCTCTTCCATCTCCTTCGCCGCCTGTTCCTTACGTATCTTCTCATCAACATTCAGAACCCCGACTATGAAATAATCACTATCCTCACCTATGCCTTTGATGAGTCGCATAGTGTGGTATACCGGTTTTCCATCAATAATGAGTCTGTACAGGATACTCTTCATCTCGCCCGTGCGGATATTGTTCATGACATTGGTTTCACTGAGAAAATCAACTATTAACTGAACATCCTCCGGATAAACAACCTTAATCGCATCTCTCAAAACATTCTTAAAGAAATCATCCCCCTCAAATTCTAATCCGAGCGATTTAAAGCCCGAATTGATTGAATACCACTTATAACGTTTTGTTACAGCATTGACATAATAGATGCTGGAATAGTCAACCAGCAGGGCTTCTGCAATTTTAACAAAAATCTCTTTGTCTTCCATACTATTCATAAATAAATCTCCCCAAAAATCTACTTCTCTTCACCGTCATTCTTTGCTTCATTGATCACAAGAGTTGCAGAACCATACGCCTTGAGCGGCTTACCATTCTCGTCAAATTCCGTCGTATACCTGACATGGAAAGGAATCCTTCCTACCGTCAGCGGAATGATTGCCTCTATACTGCCGACACCTTCATCTATCTGCCTCATCATATCCCTGTACATATCCGCATAATCAGGCGGGAACAGTCCGTTTTCAATAACCGGTTCAGGATAATTCTTTAAGACCGGCGGCAATCCCAGATCCCTCATACATCTGAAGCATGGTCTCATCTGCTTGTTGGCTATTGTATACTCCCAGGCGTAAACATTTGCCTGATCACTCGCAAACCTGAGTTTGATCTCATTCTCGGAGATATCGGCAAACCTCTTCTTCTCAGCAGTAATATTCTGTATCATCACATAAAACAGATACTGATTTCCGGCACTTCCGATAACTCTGAGAGTACTTCTGATACATATCCTGTCCTCTCCACAGCAATCGGAAACGATGGTTCTCCAGGTCTCGGTAACCACTTCATCATTGGAAGCGATTGCCAGCTCCATAGCATTCTGATATTTATCCTTATTTTCCTGATCAAAGCTTTTAAGCGGATTGGTTCCGAGTATATCCTTCTCGGTCATATTCATACCGAGTTCTTTTGAATATTTATCATTGATCCTAAGGAGTTCGACACGTCCCTCCTCATATGTGAATATAGCCGCTGCTCCTACATAATTGCTGAAAATAAGTGTTTCCAGAGACTTTGGATTCCAGAATTTATCGGCATCCATATGCTCAATCAGCTGGATCGGTGGTGTAACCGGTTCATGATCAGTTGTCTTCAGCTTCTCTACAAAATCAGCCTCCGAAACAGCCTTGGAATAGAGATAGCCCTGAATATAATTACAGCCTATGCTCCTCAGATACTCAGCCTGCTCTACGGATTCAACACCCTCGGCGAGCACCGGAGTCTTAAGCCACTTCGCCATATGAACTATGGAGCTGAGGATGATTCCTCCTCTTCCTCCCATGTCCTTACTCATAAAGAGCATATCAAGCTTTATAATATCGACATCAAGATCCTTCAGGATGTTCAGTGAAGAATAACCACTGCCGAAATCATCCATCTCAACGAGATAGCCATAGCCATGCAGCTTCGACACAACATTCGATATCAGTTCTATTCCGCCTATAGCCGATGATTCCGTGATCTCTATTCTGAGATATTTTACCGGAACATCATATTTCTTACGGATCTCTTCAATCTCATCAACATAATTATTGTCGTAAATATCATATCTCGACATATTTACCGAGATAGGCACCGGTGAGATGCCCTCATCCAGACATTTTCTCTGAAATACACATACCTGCTCAAACACGAAAAGGTCCGCTCTGTATATCAGATTGTTCTTCTCGAGTACCGGAATGAAATCAGCAGGATACTGATCACCAAGCGCCGGATGCTTCCATCTGATAAGCGCCTCGGCTCCGATCATCCTTCCCGTGGAATGATTGAACTGTGGCTGATACTGTATATAAATATGCCCAAACTGCAGTGCTTCTTCAAATCCGGATACTATCTCCGGTTCAGTCATCTTTCTGTTCATCTGCCCGTCACCCCTTTTCTCTATTGCACCATAACATACAACGTGCCTTCTCCCCAATTTCTTGCATACCGGTATTATTCATTCTTACCCTTTTTATCGGTCTCCTGTTTCTTATCTTCAGACCTTTTACCATCCTCCGGCCGCTTCTCCGACTTCTTCCCCTCGGCCTTTTTCTCATCTTCAACCTTCTTCTGGTCGTCAAACTTCTTGTGGATATTGTTGATATCCTCGGTTGATCCTCCACCGTTATCATCAGGCGCTCTGAATTCACCCTTTTCAACAAGTCTAAGGAAGGCATCGACAACATCACTGTAAAGCTGTGTTCCGGAAACCTCTTTAATGATCGAAACTGCCTTCTCAAAATTCATTCTCTTTCGATAAGGACGATCTGAATACATGGCATCGAAAGTATCTGCAACACCGATTATCTGCGCAACTCTCGGAACCTCATCTCCCTTAAGACCCTTCGGGTAACCCTTGCCGTCAGGTCTCTCGTGGTGAGCTCCGGCACCTATCGCCAGTTCCGGCATGATACTTATATCCTTAAGAACTCTGTAGCCCTGAGAAGAATGCGATTTGATGATCTTGAACTCTTCATCAGTCAGCTTGCCCGGCTTATTAAGCACTTCAGGTGGAATCGATATCTTACCGATATCATGCAGAAGAGCTATGTTGTAGTAATTCTCAACCGTCTCTTCATCATAGCCAAGCTCCCTTGTCAGCATTGCCGTATATTCGGCAACTCTTGTAGAATGGCCGTTTGTATATTTGTCCTTCATATCTATTGTCTTCGCGAAAGCCTCTATCATCTCTCTGATGAAGAGTTTCTGTTCCTTCTGTTTCTTCATGAGCGCCTTGGTCTTGTGGCGAACGAAGAACATGATAAGTCCTATGATAACCAGAAGTACAGCCACTGCACAGAGCAGCTGGAACCAGCGTTTCTCGTAGAAAGCCTTCTTCTTGACAATCTTAATTACAATTTCACTGTTACCGTGCCCCATCGAATCATGAAGCGTCATTATGAATTCATAGTTACCACCATCAAGGTTGGTATAATCCACCGGTTCGAGAGAACTTCTGCTCACCGTTATCTTCTTATGATCGAAGCCCTTCAGATAATAGGTTACCTGTGGATTCATAAGGGAGTAAGAATATACAAAGCTGTAAATCGTAAGTCTCTTGGTCCCCGACGGAATCACAAAGTTACCGTCCTCGTTCGGATAAACGCTCTTACCGTCAACCTCAACGTAAGGTACAGCCATCTTGAGCTCGCTGACATCCTCGAAAGGCTCATCGATATTTACCTTGGCAACGCCTGTCGTACCTGAGATATACAGAACTCCGTCTTCCGTAAGGCAGCTGTATGAGTTTGCTGTTGTTACGCATGGGAGTCCGTTATCCCTGCTGTAAAATACAGTATTGATATCTTCATTTGCGATCATCTCGTCAACAGTTGTAACGTAGATACCGTTACTGCTGAGAACCCAGATCTCACCGTTTACATTTTCGTACAGATCAAAGTTGTTTGAATAAGGAAACTTCTTGACAGTCGTTATCTCGTAATCCTCTGTCATATAAGCAATTGAATTACTGGTTATGATCCAGAAGATTTTCCTGTTTCTGTCCTTCTTGATACGCATAACAACTTCTGATTCAAGTCCGTCACCAACGCCGAAATTCCTTACACTGTTTCCGCTGATAACATAGATTCCATCACCATCGGAACCGAGGATCATATCCCCGTTATCCGCCTCAACCGCGGTAAGCAGTTCCGTATTACTGAGACCGGATTTATCATTATATACATTCAGGACCTTTCCGTCCTTTACTATTGCCAGACCGCCGCTGCAGACAGCCATAACACTTCCGTCACTCCTCTTATAAACGGTTCTGATACGATCCGACGGAAGTCCGTCCTGAGCTTTATAGATCCTGACAGTATCATCGTAGTATTCAACAAGTCCTCTGCTGCTGTAGGTTGAAAACCATACATGACCATCATCGGTCTTAATGATTGACCTTATCCTCACAGCATCGAGAAGAGTAATGAGATCCGTCATCTTCTTCATGTCATTATCCCATGTAATAACTTCTTTGACCGGAATACTGTCAACAACCTTGTCCTGATCTATAACCTTAAGGCCTGAATCAGTACCGATAAAAAGCTTACCTCCGCTGACGCAGGTGGAATTAACAACCATCTCATCAAGATTGTACCATTCAAATATATCCGTAAACTGATTCGGCACGATCTTCATAACACCCTGTCTGGAAGATGTGAACCAGAGATTGCCCTGATAGTCAAGCAGCATATGATCGATTGAATTGTTCATCGGGATTTTTTCAACGATCTTGAGATTGTCATCCTCAATGACGCCTATACCGTCATCCGCACATATCCATATCTGATCATTAAACTTCTCAATCGACTTAATTACCGTAAGCGGACTGACGTCATATTTTTCCATTCCGACGACACCCTTCTTCAGATTTCCATGATAGATCTCTGAATTCTGAGTTCCGATATATACATAGCCCGGCATATCCTCATCAGGAAGAACCGTATAAATTCCATCAATTCCCAAAGCTTTGCTGTCATAATAGCCTGTAAGCTTCTGGTTTTCTATCGTAAATATAGCTCCTGCCAGAGTCTCGCCGTATATTACACCGTCCGGTCCGAGACGGAGTTCACATATGTAATCCTCGTTGATCTGAGGCTCATCAAGAGCATGAAGCACCATATCACTGTCTATCATTCCGATACCGTGAGTGGTTGCTATAAATATGTATCCGTCATTATCTTCAACGATCGATCTGATTGATGAAGACTTAAGTCCCTCAACATTGTTGTAGTGAGTGTATTCACCCCTGTCCATCACTGCAACGCCATTATCGTTAGTTCCTATCCACAGTCTGTTCCTGCTGTCAACATAGAGGCTCACAACACTGGTGATACCTGTTGTCGAATCAATTCTCTCGAATGTGTTGCCATCGTATCTGATAAGACCACTGTAGCTTCCGATCCAGATAAAGCCCTCTTCGGTCTCGGCGATCGCATTGGCTTCCGAGGTAGGAAGGCCGTTGGTATTATTATAGAGAACGGCAGAATATCCCTCACCTCTTGTGGTAGGATCCACCGACATATCCTCATAGTCATTTCCCGAGCTGTTCTCGGCTCTGGACATACCAAGCCCCTTAAATCCAAAAAGCGTTCCAAGTATAAATGCCGCTGCCAGAGTCAGCCCTGCCAGCCTTCTCATACTCTTCCCTGATGATGCTCCTCTTCTTTTTATTTTTCGTCCTGTTTTATCAATCACTGTATTAGTCTTCACTTTGTTCACCCCGATCATTTTAATAAAAACCCCTTATGATCTTATGTCTGCTTCCCAAATAGGCAGACACATCCGTTTATAGTTTATCACATATTGTCAGAATTTAACACCATCTAGTTCTCTTTTTTCTGATAATTTTTCCTTTAAAACGCCCCCTTGAAGTGGTATAATCGTAGGATAGGGAAGGGACTTTTTTCCCGGTGTAAATTTGGCGTAAACAAAAGGTTTTCGCCCTTTCCGGGCATAGATCAGGCAGTAAATATGGTAAATAACAAACGTTTGGTAGCTTTATGTACATCGCGAATATATGATCCTCAGATCAATGGTTTCATCAAGAATCTGAATGAAAAGCTGGTGCGGGAGAACTGCGCCCTTCTTGTATTTGCCATAAATTCAGACATCTACTGGGATGAAAATCTGAAACCGGCAGAGGCTTATGTTTATGACCTTCTTCCTTATGACGATCTTGACTGTATCATAATCATGGATGAAAAGATCAAGAGTAAGACCGTTTCCGAGAAGATCATTAAAAATGCAGCCGAAAGCAAGGTTTCGGTCATTGTAGTAGATGGGCATTACGAAGGAACCCCCTGCATCAACTTTGATTATGCAAAGGGCTTTGAAACTATAGTAAGACATATGATCGAGCATCATCATGTGAAGAATCCTCACATGATGGCCGGCCTCAGAAACAACTATTTCTCTGACCAGCGTATCGATATATTCAAGAAGGTTCTTGCAGAGAACAACATACCTTTCGATGAAAGCAGGATAAGCTATGGTGATTTCTGGGCTGATCCGACTATTGAAGCCATGCACAAGCTTCTGAAAAGGAGCAATCTTCCTGACGCCATCATCTGTGCAAACGATATAATGGCTCTGAATGTATGCGGTGTGCTTAAAACCGCCCACATATCAGTTCCGAGAGACATACTTGTATCCGGCTTTGACGGCTATGATGAGATATTCTTCTCCAATCCAAAGATCACTTCCGTAAGCTGCGATATCATGCTGCTTTCCGATGCTGCAGCCGATGCTGCGCTCAGTATACTTAACGGCAAGGAAGTGAATGATTCATACATCGAGCCTTTCCTTATGCCAAACGAATCCTGTGGCTGCCATTCACATACCTGGCACGCCCAGTCCATTCTTTCAAGCTTCAACAACAACTTTTACAGACATCAGGAGGACATGCGTATCCTCTATGATATCGCTTCAAATATGGAAACCGCGCTCACACCTTGGGATATGGCCGCAGCCATCCACCATCACAAGACCAAACATCATCTCTGCGTTGTGGACAGCAGGATATTTGATCCTGAGCAAAACTATTTTGTCATTCCTGAGGAAGAATCAGGCAAGAAAGATCTTCATATAATCAACGATGCTGATTATGCAGAAGAAAACCGTTTCGAAGGAAGATTTCCTCTTCCGGAGGATGTATTTTACGATACAACCGTTAACGATAAGGAAAATGTCATGTCCGGCAATTACCGTAAGCGCATGATAGAACTTCTCGATACCGGTTATCCGCTGATCTTCAATGCTCTTGACTATATGAACAAGCCTATGGGCTTCACCTGTTACTATTTCGAGGACTACATGATAACCGATTATTCCAGGGCAGTAAATGTAACCAACGCGCTCTCTATGGGTATCGGCGGCTTTGTAAATATGCAATACCAGCGCTACCTCCTCGACAAGATGAATTCCATGTACAACCATGATGCGCTGACCGGTCTCTATAACCGTATCGGCTTCACGATAGCTTTTGATAAGGCACTTCCTGAGCATAAAAACGAGCCTGTAACTGTCATCATGTCCGATCTCGACGGCCTCAAATATATCAATGACACCTTTGGTCATGCAGAAGGTGACAGAGCGATTTCAACAGTTGCAACCGCTCTTATGAGCGCTGTTCCGAAGACAGCTCTTTCAGCCCGTTTCGGTGGTGATGAACTCTTCTCCGTTATCTTCGGGGAATGCAACAGTGACGCAATTATGAAGCGTATTGACAAGATACTGGATGACTATAACGCATGTTCAAATCTGAAATACAAGGTTCTTACCAGCAGCGGTGCCTTTAAAACCACTCTGGCTGACGGCTTTGATATAAAAGCCGCCATCAAGATTGCCGACAAGGAGATGTACGAGGTTAAAGCATTTAAGCGCCAGCGGCGTCTCAATTCGGACTTTATACAATAATCTGTTTACAAAAAACACGTATATAAATATATACAAAAGAGCGTAAATAATATTCGGGCGGCTGTGTACGATGACACAGCCGCCCCCGGCAGCTATACTCTCGCTGCCTTCATTAGGATCTTCATCTTATACATCCTCTTATCCGCTTCACGGATGACATCCTCTATATTACTCTTTCCCGGAATAAATACAGCATGTCCATAAGCTATACTGAGCGGAATATTATTACCTGATGTCTTGTTGAAATCTTCGACCATAGCCTTGAAGGCGTCTCTCTTGTCATACAGTCTCGGATCGTTTGGGCTATATTTTCCCATAACGAAGAACTCGTCTCCGCCAATCCTGAAGCATTTATCATCTCCAGCGAAGACAGCATTCATAAACTCAGCAACCTTAAGGATGTACCTGTCGCCCATATCATGTCCAAGCTCATCATTTACTCGTTTCAGATAATTCATATCCAGCATGATAAATGCAACCGGCTCCTCCGACATGCTCGCTCTTTCTATCTCACGGTTGTAAGCCAGACGGTTCATAAGTCCCGTGAGTCCGTCCTTATACGCCAGATCCTCCATGATCTCCGCATACTGGCCGCGACGGCTCATCTCAGAGATTGCGTAGAACTCATAGCTTCCGAGAACTATGATGAACAGGAACATCGAATATTTATAATAAGACGGTCTGTTATACTCATAAGGAAGAACGATGTATCGAATGATATCTATAACTCCCATCATTATAGAGAACAACAGCACGACAAACAGTACCTTCATATGCTTCTGCTTAAGCAGATGTCTCTTTACGCCATGAACGACAAGAGTTAAAACGATAATAACCGCCAGAGAAAGCAGCACGTGTGAAACGATCAGCAGCTGATGATAATCCAGTCCTCCCGACAGAACAGAGAAGATTGAGAAGCCTATCTTGGCTGCCGTAAGCGCCGCAAAAACATCAACTATATGGAATCTCCTGCAATCCGTAACGGCTGTTACAAGCATTATTCCGGAAATCCCCAGAAGATCCAGCGCCATATATTCCATAAAATGCACCGCTACCGGTGCTCTGATTATTATAGGGAAAATATCGGTCTCGCAGGCAACCCACAGAGAAGAAACCATGGCAAAAGTGCCTACACTTATTATCTCGCCCCTCTTCTCCTTAAAGTATCTGCCTACAAAGCCTATCGTTAAGAGGATTATTCCGAAAACGAAAACGATCAGGCACAGCATGAAATCAGCCGCCGAATCCTGCATCTTCTCTACCAGGAACTGATTACCGTTATCAAGACAGATATCCTTGATAAAGCCCGGCTCCTTCGGATAAATATTATGCAGAACTATCTTTAACTCTCCATCCTTAAGCATTACCGGAATACTAACGGAATGCGGACATACACCATATGCCTTACCGAAAATCTTCGGTGCACTCGGATGAAAATCATAGATAAGCTCATCATCCAGGTAAATCGAGAAGTAAACATTCTTACTATGGAAGCAGATCATACGATCATTGACCTCTTCCATATTACCACGCTTATGTATGACAACCTCTTCCCCCTTACTGAGGTTATCAAAATCGACAGCTGTCCCGTCCTCATAAAACCAGTTCTCGCTGTAATCCTCTGTCTGATCCTCCTTATCGAGGCTGTTCATATGAAACATCGTATCCAGGATCAGATAAAGAAGGGTCACGGTGATTATCACACAGAAATAAAAACGTCTGTCGACCCCTATTTTTCTGTTTTCATCCCTATTATCCATAATTTATCTCCCAAAATACTATATACCCTTCTTTTTTGCATACTCTCCCACAATAAATGAGTATACAGAGTAATTGTACCACTCTTACTTATCAATCGCAACTAACGTTTATATAACAAGACATTCCATGTTCATGGCGCCTTAGTTTCAGCTTTCTCTTGCATTTCGCGGACAACGTGCTTATAATGTGTGACATTGTGACTGAATCGGAGCAAGTATCTTACATGCACCGAACATATGGATCATGTGGATAATAGAAGGGAGAATCATCATATGAACAGAGACAAGCTGAAGCCGATGCTTTTCAGCAATCTGAAGAACTACAGTAAAAAGAAATGCGTAACGGATATTGTTTCCGGTATCATCGTTGCGATAATAGCACTGCCGCTTTCCATAGCGCTTGCACTTGCATCAGGAGTAGGTCCCGAACAGGGTCTCTATACCGCCATCATCGCAGGTTTCATCATAGCATTTCTCGGCGGAAGCCGTGTACAGATAGCAGGTCCGACTGCTGCCTTCGCAACCATCGTTGCAGGCATTGTTGCCAAGAAGGGCATGAGCGGACTGGCTCTCGCAACCATTCTTGCAGGTATTATCCTTATTGTAATGGGATTACTGAGACTCGGTTCTCTGATCAGATTCATTCCTTATACCATAACCACCGGTTTCACAGCCGGTATCGCTGTAACCATCGTTATCGGACAGATCAAGGACTTTATGGGACTCTCTTTCCCAGCCGGAACCAAGACTATCGAAACCATGGACAAGGTTAAGGCCATCGGTGAAAATATATCCGGTGTCAACTGGGAAGCCGTCCTTGTCGGTGTTGTCTGTCTGGCAGTTCTTATCATCTGGCCTTTTATTACCGAGAAGATTCCGGGCTCACTTATAGCCGTATTTGTCGGAATAGGCATGGTCGAACTTCTTAATATGAAGGTTAACACCATCGGTGATCTTTATTCCATAAGCAACAAGCTTCCGGCCTTCACGGCTCCTGACATAAGCCTTTCAGGCATCAAGGGCTCGCTGTCGGATGCATTTACCATCGCCATACTTGCAGCTATCGAATCCCTTCTGTCATGCGTAGTTGCTGACGGTATGATCAACTCTCACCATCGTTCAAATATGGAGCTTATCGCACAGGGTGCCGGAAATATCGGTTCCGCTCTCTTTGGAGGTATCCCTGCAACAGGCGCCATTGCAAGAACCGCTGCAAATATCAAGAACGGCGGACGTACACCTATCGCCGGTATCACACATTCGATCGTTCTTGTTCTGGTACTTGTGCTTCTCATGCCTTATGCAGCGCTTATTCCTATGCCTACGATCGCAGCCATCCTTTTCATGGTTGCTTACAATATGTGCCAGTGGAGGACATTTGTACACCTCTGCAAGACCGCACCTAAGAGTGATATTCTCGTACTTGTTGTAACCTTCATACTGACTGTTGTATTTGACCTTGTTGTAGCTATCGAGGTTGGTATGCTCATGGCCGTAGTTCTCTTCATGAAGAGGATGAGTGACGAATCAAACGTATCAGGCTGGAAATACTATGATCCGGACGAGGATCCTGACGGGCCTGAGCTCAAGATCATCCCTAAGCACGTTCGTGTATACGAAATCTCAGGCCCTATGTTCTTCGGTGATGCAGACAGTCTTGCAACCATTAACTTCAAAGATTTCACCAAGGCCATCATCATCAGAATGCGTGGTGTTCCGGCACTTGATGCTTCAGCCATGCATGCCATGGAGCAGCTTCAGGAAAGATGCGAAAAGAGCGGAATCCAGCTCATCTTCTCTCACGTTAACGAACAGCCTTTCCATACTATGGAGAAGAGCGGTTTCGTTGAAAAAGTAGGCCGTGACAACTTCCGTCCGCACATCGATGACGCTATCGAATGGGCGGCAAAAATGGAATCCTAAACAGTGAGATTTTTTCTAAAATAAGAGGGTCAAAACGGATAAAGACTGTTGCCCCTCTGAGGGGTCCTGTGGTATAATGTCTTCAGTTGAAAAATTCTTCAATCTTTTAACATAAGGAGGTATTTGTACTATGGAAAACAAAGAACCAAAGCAGAATGTAGTGATCTTCGAGAACGACACATGGCTTATCGAACTTAGGCCAAGAAGCACAAAGCACGAGAACGAGCCTGATATGAAAGTTTGGGTCATGAGAGACGGTCAGGAGGTCGCACAATACACTGATAAATATCGTGGATATGGTCACTACCAGTATCATGAGGAACTTCTTCCTCCTAAGATCAGCGAAGTTGCCAAGAAGGCTTGGGACAAGCTTAAGGAAGCTCCTTTAAATGATGCAATGATTGAAGAAATGAAAAATATGATGGAAGAGTAGTTCACCAATGAACGAATCAGACGAACGCTACAGCACCGCAGAGGACGCCATTTATGATGCTTTTTTCCTTCTGCTGCAAACAAAAGATCTTAACAGGATCACGGTTTCTGATGTAATCAAAAAAGCCGGGATAGTCCGTAGTACCTTTTATAATCATTACGAAAACATCCCTGCGCTTATGGTGGCAGCTGAGGACAAGACCATACGTGATATTTTCGAGATGATGGAAAGCTTCCATCCGAAGAATGACCGCGATATGTGTCGTTCCTACTTCCTTGCGATATGCAATTACACCAGAAAGAATCCGTTTTTGGCCAATCTTCTCCAAAGTCCACGGGGGGACGCTTTTTTCGAGAAGGCCATAACCATGTTCCATAAATATGTTGCAGAAGTTACACAGATTAATGTTACGGCGACAAACGACCGTACAACCTTTTCCTATCTGATTGCAAGCTCGATCGGCTGCACGATAGGTGTTCTGCATAAATGGACAGCGGAGGACTTTGCGACCCCCGCTGATGAAATAGCTGATATTTTATCAAAGATTTTTGTTTCCGGCATACTTCCGTATCTCGGAACCGGAAAGTAAATTTCAAACCATATTTCAGTCGTCAAGCGCAGCATCTGCTCTGACTATCTTGCCCGTTGCATTTCTATGGAACGGGCTTTTTCTTATTACAAGAGAAACAATCTGTCTGTAGGTTGGCTGCGGACGGTTGTATTCATCCAGAAGCTGTCTTAATCCTGCTTCGACAGTCGCTTCATCAAGTCCCTTAGCTTTAATGACATCCTGATCAGGGAAGATACGTGCCGTCAGGCCGTTGTTCTCGCCTGTCACTACCACCTCTCCTACGAGAGGATTGATACCAAGCTTATTCTCAATCTCTTCAGGCGATATATTTTCACCATTTGAAAGGATTATAAGGTTCTTAACCCTGCCGTTTATGAAGAGGAAACCGTCCTCGTCAAGATATCCTTTGTCTCCTGTGTGGAGCCAGCCGTCCTTCAGAGTCTCTTCCGTCTCAACAGGCATCTTATAATAGCCCTTCATAACGCTGCTGCCCTGCACCTGAATCTCTCCGTCAACAAAACGCACCTTAACATTGGCCAGCGGTCTTCCGATAGAGCCCTTCTTATGGTCTTCAGGTGTATTTGAACTTATTACAGGGGAACACTCAGACATACCATATCCCTCAAGCACCTGAACACCATATTTTTCCAGCTTATCTATATAAAACGGATCGAGATGCGCACCGCCGGTGAATATGATCTTCAGCTTTCCGCCAAATACATTTTCAGCAACTGCTGCCGCCGGGATTGAAGCATCAACCGAAGCGAGCCTCTTGTAGATAGTCTCGATCATGAGAGGAACCATGAGCATAACATCAGGCTTAAATATGCCCATATTACGTATCATGTGAATAAATGAATCATTTATGCAGACAACTGCTCCAAGCGAAAAGCCCTTGAGCCAGTCCAT
>DOVL01000306.1 GCA_003520105.1 Lachnospiraceae bacterium
AGCTGGCTGTCATGTTAAAGACCCTTTAGCTTTGCGTCACAGAGTTTCCTCTGCTTTGCCACTATTAATAAACAGATGATTCCGCTCATCCATGTTTATTATATATCATAGTAATGAATAATACAACAATTATTTACAGTTTGTTCATATTTTTTGTAGGAAATCAACAAAAAAAATACAGGTTATTTTTTAAATACTCCCAAAACCTCACTCGTCAAACTTATCATACGTGCTCCTGTCACGCAGTCTGAGTGTTATCGCATTGTGAATATTCCTTGCGGCAACCTCCTTGAAGATACCGCCCTCCTCGCCGTCCACAGTCCACGGGATCGGCTTTTCGCCGATTATCTTAATATCCTTCGCTTTCGTATGATAGATCAGCTTATGATCCATCTTATTTGTTGCAATAGACTTAAGAATCTTTGCAAGCTCAAGAGGATTCCTCGGCTTTTTGATGAGGAGACATTCAAATTCACCGTCACAGAAGGACACGTCCCTCGGTCCGATAAGCTTCATTCCGCCCACCGAAAGAGAATTGGTGATCTGTCCGTACAGGAACTCACCCTTTACAACCTTATCGTCAAGTCTTGCGGCGATCCTGACCGGATCTATCCTCGACAGCTCCTTAAAAGCCTCGATTATGTAAGCAGAATGCCCCAGCATGTTTTTCAGCTTCTGCGGTGTCGAATAAGAAATATCGGTAAATATACCGAACGCCGCAACATATATGAAATTCTGTCCGCCGAGTACGCCAACATCCACCGGGCAGTCGGTTCCTCTTACGATGTCCCTTGAAGCCTTGACCGGATTCATACTGAGCTTAAGGCTCTTACCAAAGTCATTTGTCGATCCGCACGGAATATAACCAAGCGGAACGGATATGCCCTTTTCCTGAAGCTTCATAAGACCGGTAACCGTATTATCAAGTGTTCCGTCACCACCGGCACAGACTATCATATCATAATTGGCACCCATTTTCTCAACACAGAGCGCCGCATCATTTGCATTAAGTGTAGGATGAAACTCCACATGATAACCTGCCTTCGTAAATATGGTTATCATCTCAAATATCTTATTCTTTACAACCTTCTTACCGGCCTTAGGATTGACCAGAAAAAGCATCTTCTTCATATTTTTCTCCCTCAACTAATACCCTGTCTTAACCAATCATTACAGTCACGATCATCAATTCTTAACCAATAATTACTTTCACGTTCATCCCAGCCCGTAAGAGTTCTTCACTCAGACTTTCTTCGCGCCATATACCTGTCGAAGCCCCTCTTACGAAGCTTGCAGGCAGGACAATTTCCGCACCCTTCTCCCATTATACCATTATAACAGGTAAGTGTCATGTCCTTTATTATATCAAGTCCACCGAGACTGTCAGCCAGCTCCCAGGTTTCCTCCTTATCGATCCACATCAGTGGCGTGATGATCTCAAATTCATAATCCATAGCCAGATTAAGACTCGTATTCAAAGATTTAATAAATACATTTCTGCAGTCCGGATATCCCGAAAAATCGCTCTGGGAAACACCGGTTATGATATCATTTATCCCAAGTCCCTTTGCATATATTGCGGCATATGTAAGAAATACCATATTTCTCCCTTCAACAAAGGAATTTGGCGTTCCAGTCTCCGGAGCATCCGTATCAACCGCAATTTCTTTTCTGGTCAGCGAATTAGGTGCCAGTTCAGAAAGAAGTGACAGATCCATGATCTTCTGTCTCACTCCGAACTTTTCACATATTTTCGCCGCGCATTCAAGTTCCTTCACATGTCTCTGATTATAGTCAAACGAAACTGCTTCAACAGTTTTATATTTTTTAAGTGCCCATAACAGACAGGTTGTACTATCCTGTCCTCCACTGAGTACTACAAGTGCCGCATCTTTATTTTTCATATCATTGTCCTCACATTTATTATCATATCAATCTAAGATATTGATCCTGCGCCTGCTATCAGGTTTCCATGACCGATTCAATTATCTCATCATCATGATCAGTCTGTCTCTGACCTCAGGGTTCTTATCAAATACACCTCTCATGGTAGTTGTAGAGGTTCCCGAAGCCCTGTTCTTGATTCCTCTTGCAGTCACGCAGCTGTGCTTAGCCTCAATAATAACCGCAACATCCGGAGAGCCTGTCGCCTTCTCCATAACCTCAGCTATATCCGAACCGATCCTTTCCTGAAGCTGAAGACGTCTCGTAACCATATCAACTATCCTTACGATCTTGCTGAGTCCGATAACGCGGTCCCTCGGAATATATGCCACTGAGATCTTCATATCATACATAAGCGCCATATGATGTTCGCAGTAGCTGAAGGCCTCTATGTCCTTAACCAGAACAATATCATTTTTACTTCTGGTATCAGGTGCCTCGAAGGTTTTGTTGAACATTGCAGCGATCTCATCATTCGTATAGGAAATACCCGCAAATACCTCTTCATACATCCTTGCAACTCTGTCCGGTGTCTCACGAAGTCCCTCTCTGTCCGGATCCTCACCCAACGCAAGAAGTATTCCTCTTATATGCTCTTTTATCTTATCCTTATCTACTGCCATTTTTACTATTTTCCTCTCTTGTTATATGCTTATCTATATTAATATCCGATTCCTTCAGTCCGAATGAATAATATCAGTCAGACCACTTCGGCATCTTCCTCTTTAAAACTTCATACTCCGCGCTTATCCGGATCCCAGATGAATTTATGCATCTGAAGCTGCAGTCTCACGTCATTAAGCTTATGTTCTGTCATATACTCTACTATTTCCTGCGGCTCAATCCTTCCAAATACGGCACTGACATAAACCATGCATTTTTCCGTAAGCCTGTATGTATCTATGATCTTTACCATACAGTCGAGATCATTTCTGTCCGATACCACGAACTTTACGGTATCAAGCTCTCTGATCTCTTCAAAATTCCGGAGGCACATCAGCTTCTCCATACCGCTTCCCGGGCATTTATAATCAACCGTAAAGCTGATATTCTCCGGCACAGTCCGGTAATACTCATCCAGCAGAACAGCCCCGTTTGTTTCAACCTCAATTCTGAGATTCCTGTCTCCGCCCAGAAGTTTGAGCAGTTCCTTTATATCCTTCTGAAGCATCGGCTCCCCACCGGTCAGTGTGACATTTTTAATACCGGTTGACTTGATATACTCATATATCTCCTGCACCGACATGTATTCGCACTCAGCCGTGTCTACACATGCCCAGAGCGTATCGCAGTAATTACACCTGAGATTACAGCCTCTGAATCTGACAAATACAGCCAATTCTCCGGCACGCCTCGATTCGCCGTTTATACTTATGAACTTTTCTACAACACTGAAGCCATTCATTCTACTTACCACGTCAATCAATTATTGCATTGCTATCCACTATCTCATATTGATCAATTAGTTAACAGTAATCCTGAGCCATTTATTTGCAAAGATCAAATAATATCCATCATACAGTCATCCCAAGTCTAGTCGGCCATATAGCTTGCAACATTGTTAGGTGTTTCATAAACCGATGCCTTCAACACGCTGTAGCCTTCTTCAGCCATATTATCAAAGAAATACCTTGCAAGGTTTTCCGCCGTCGGACGGAAAGGAAACTCGATTATCCTGAAGCCTTCCTCCCTCATGGCATCCATGGTTGCAGGCTTAAGGCTGCCTTCCTCAATAAGAAGGCTGTGGTCAAGCATCTTGGTAAGCTTTCTGAGGCTCTTCTTGAGAAGAGAAAAGTCAACTACCATTCCTCGATGAGAGCCATCCTCTTTAAGCTTGTCGCCCTTAACCTCTATCGTGACGGTCCATCTGTGGCCGTGAATATTAGCACATTTTCCATCATAATCCTTCAGAAAATGTGCGCTGTCAAAATCTGATTTTGTAGATAAAATATACACTCAAACGACTCCTTTCATAACCAATTCAAAACACCGAAAAGCATATCATTTAACTATATTCCGAATAATCAGTTACACATAACGCCCTAGGCAAAATAAAGGGGTGCAGTTTTCTGCACCCCCAAAAAGCATACACTATAATATCAGTGATAAGCCCTAGTTTTGATAAAGCAGGATGGTGCAAATGAACTGCTGTTATTCTATTATCAACACATACGCATCTCTTAGACCGACATAAGTTGCCACTCTGTCCACTGTACATATATTTGCTATATTACACTCCAAGGAAGTTCTTTACAACGCTTTCCATCTCTTCCTTCTCGCATACTGTCTTATGGATGATCTCTGCATTTCTGATCTCTTCAACAGCATTAGGAACCTTAACTCCTGAAAGCTTCTCAAGCTCATCAACAAGCTCAAAATCGCCCTTTGCATCATAAGCAGGGTCAATAGCTGTAAGAACGCTTCTTGTAAACTTATATGGGCTTGCTGTTGATGCGATAAGAGTTACGGTCTCATCACCGGTCTCTGCCTTATATTTATCATAAACCTTTGAAGCAACAGCTGTATGTGTATCGATAATATAACCGTCCTCATTATATACAAGTCTGATCTGATCTGCAACCTCGTCCTCAGTCGCATATCCACCGTAGAACTTGTCAAGCTTAGCCTTCATATCATCTGTAATATCATATTTTCCGGTCTCATTAAGTGACTTCATGAGTGCTGCATTCTTTGCAGAATCATCGCCTGCGATATGATAGATAAGTCTCTCAAGATTGCTTGAAATAAGAATATCCATAGAAGGCGAGCTTGTAAGGATGAACTCTCTGTTTCTGTCATATACGCCTGTTGCGAAGAAATCATAGAGAACCTTGTTATCATTTGAAGCACAGATAAACTTCTTAACCGGAAGACCCATCTTGCTTGCATAATAAGCAGCAAGGATATTTCCGAAGTTACCTGTAGGAACAACGATATTTATCTCATCTCCCGCAGCAATCCTTCCCTCAGCGATAAGTCTTGTATAAGAGTAAATATAATAAACCATCTGAGGTACAAGGCGACCGATATTGATTGAATTTGCTGAAGAGAACTGGAAGCCCTTCTCGTCAAGATATGCTTCAAGAACCTTATCCTGAAACATCTTCTTAACACCTGTCTGAGCGTCATCAAAGTTTCCTGTGATACCGGCTACGAAGGTATTCTTACCCTTCTCTGTAACCATCTGCTTCTCCTGAACCGGACTCACACCGTTCTTAGGATAAAATACAGCTATTCTTGTTCCCGGAACATCAGCAAAGCCTGCAAGAGCAGCTTTTCCTGTATCACCTGAAGTTGCTGTAAGGATAACGATCTCATTCTTGACACCATTCTTCTTTGCAGAAGTTGTAAGAAGATATGGAAGGATTGAAAGCGCCATATCCTTGAAAGCTATTGTCTTGCCATGAAAAAGCTCTATATAATTTGCGTTGTGATGGTTCACTACAGGAGCTATAAGCTCTGTATCGAACTTGCTGTCATAAGCGCTGTTGATGCAATATTTAAGCTCCTCTTCTGTAAAATCAGTGAACATGAGCTTCATTACTTCGTAAGCAACCTCACGATAATCCATCTTTACCAGCTCATCAAAGCTTACTGTAAGTGCAGGGATGCTTTCCGGAACAAAAAGTCCTCCATTCTCTGCAAGTCCCTTAAGGATAGCCTGTGATGCAGTTGCTGTTTCATTATTATTTCTTGTACTTCTGTAGATCATGATATCTGTCCTTTCATATATGTCCCTATGTGCCTCGTTTATTAAAATATCAGCACAATACTATTTCTTATTTTTCTTTCCTGAGTTCTTACCGGAACCGGATTTATCTGACTTGTCAGACTTATCAACCTTATCGGTTTTCTCAGTCTTCTCAGCATTTTCGGTCTTAGCCTTGTCAGTCTTAGCCTTTTCTTTCTTAGGCTTAGCCTGCTTAACTTCTTCCGTCACAACAGCCTCTGCAGGCTCATCCTTCTTCTTAAGAGCATTAACTCTTTCCTCACCTTCTCTGAGAAGTCTCTCACGCTCCTCCGGAGTAAGCGGAACAAGAATAGGATCAATATACTGCGACTCATAGTATCTGTAAAGAGCTTTGTATTCTTCACTGAAGTTATCGTTTGCATGACCGTGCATCTCATCAAACTCATGGTCACCTCTGATCCTCTTAATGATATGCAGAGAAATATTTGCCGAATGAGAAGTGATTCTCTCAAAACTGTTCAACAGATCGAAGAGATAAACACCACCCTCGATACTGCAGTTACCATCCTGAAGTCTCTCAACATGGTGAGATTTGATTACTTCAACAAGCTTCTTTATTGTTTCGGAAAGCGGCTCAACTCTTACAGACTGGCTCATATCATCCTTCAGGAAGGCGTCAAATGTCATTTTCAGAGCATATCCTGTTGATGCGATCATTGTATCAACTTCTCTATGGCCTTCAGGTGAGAAATGGAATCCACCTTCATTCTTATCCCTTGCGATATAGGCTATACTCATACAGTGGTCGCCCATACGTTCAAAGTCACTTATCGAATTAAGTATTTCCGCTACAACCAGCTTATCATCATCGGTCAGTCTCTTACGATCGATCTTGATAACGTATGAAGAAAGCACGGTTTCGCATTTATCAATAAAGTTTTCATTCTGTTCAAGCTGAGGGAACATATCCGCATCGTATGAGTATATCATATCCGTTGCGGTCTTGTAATTACAGAGTATTGCTTCACCCATCTTGATGATGAGATTCTTGCACTGTTCAACAGCGATAGTCGGAGTTTTAAGAAGCATTTCATCAAGCTTTGCAAGCTCTTTGTCCTGTTCAGGAACCTCTTCGGTGCCCACGATCTTTTCAGCAACTCTTGATACCCACTCTGTCAGGAACAGGAGGACAACACTTGTGATCACATTAAACAGAAGGTGGATCGTCGCGATATCACCTCTGTTAACTGTATTTTCAAAGAACGGTATTCCAACCGTGTAGTATATAAGGTAAATGATTGCCATTGAGACAAACGCACCAAATACATTGAAGAAGATATATCCTACGGAAACCTTTCTCGCCTTCTTGTTTGAACCGAACAGGCTGAGAACGACCGGCATACATTTACCGACATTGATACCAATGATAAGCGGAATTGATATTCCGTATGTAATGGTTCCGGATGCAGAAAGTGCCTGAAGGATACCGACAGATGCATTTGAACTCTGGATAACTGCTGTAATAAGGAGACCTGCAAGAAGTCCCAGGAACGGATTGCTGAAATTCGAGAAGAATGACTGGAACTTAGACGATTCCTTCAGCGGTTCAAAAACCTCCTCCATAAGTGTCATACCATAGAAGAGCATTCCGAGGCCAACCATGATACCCGCTATCTGCTTAGGCTTCTTCTTTTTGCCAAAAAGCATGATAAATGCTCCGATGCCGACAAGCATTGGTGCAAAAGAAGACGGTTTGATGAGCTGAAGCCATATATTGTCCGAGCTTACATCACCGAGTCTCAGAATCTGTGCAGTTACCGTACTACCTACATTTGATCCAAATACAACCGGCAGCGCCTGAACAAGCTTCATGATGCCTGCATTTACAAAGCCGCTGAGCATGATGGTTACAGCAACCGAGCTCTGGATAGCAGCAGTTACTCCGGTACCGAAGACCCAGCCCTTAATCCTGCCGCCTGCCTTGCTTCTTCCGGTCGTAACCTTCTCAAGGATTCTTTCGAGTCCCGATCCGGCAAGTTTCTCCAGAGATGAACACATAAAACTCATACCATAGAGGAAGAGTCCAAGTCCACCAAATAGTTGTATTACTGACATTATATTCATTGAATCATTACCTCAATGTGTGATCAAAATATAGTGAAAAATGCGCATACAGATGTACTATATCATAAATATATCATGTACGTCTATCAGTTTTTTAGTTGTTGTAGAAACAAGCCATGCTCTGTTCTTGATCCGCTTCGCG
>DOVL01000060.1 GCA_003520105.1 Lachnospiraceae bacterium
CCTTCATGAACTCAACGAGCTTCTCTACGCCTTCGATTGGCATAGCGTTGTAGATAGATGCACGCATACCACCAACTGATCTGTGACCCTTGAGGTTTACAAATCCGGCTGCTGTAGCTTCCTTAACAAACTTAGCATCAAGTTCTTCATTACCTGTAACGAATGGTACGTTCATGAGTGAACGATCCTTCTTAACTACTGTTCCCTTGAACATCTTAGACTCATCAAGGAAGTCATAAAGGATCTTAGCCTTCTTCTCGTTGTGAGCCTTCATAGCCTTAAGGCCGCCCATAGACTTAACCCACTTAAATACAAGACCACAGATGTAAATACCATAGCATGGAGGTGTATTGTAAAGTGAATCAGCATCTGCCTGAGTCTTATACTTAAGCATTGTTGGAACGAACTCAGGAAGGTCATCTCTGATGAGGTCTTCTCTGATGATAACAACTACAACACCTGCAGGACCAACGTTCTTCTGAACACCGAAGTAGATAAGGCCGTAATCACTTACGTTTACAGGCTGTGAAAGAATGTCTGATGACATATCAGCTACAAGGATCTTGCCCTTAGTATTTGGAAGCTCCTTGAAAGCTGTACCGTATATTGTATTGTTATGGCAAATATATACATAATCAGCATCATCATCGATTGGAAGATCTGAACAGTCAGGGATATACGAGAAAGTCTTGTCCTCTGATGAAGCAACTGCAACAGCCTTGCCGTATTTCTTAGCTTCCTGGTAAGCCTTCTTAGCCCACTGACCTGTGATGATATAATCAGCAACACCATTCTTCATAAGGTTCATTGGTACTGCAGCAAACTGCTGTGAAGCACCACCCTGAAGGAAAAGTACCTTGTAGTTGTCAGGGATTTCCATAAGATCTCTGAGATCCTTCTCTGCTTCCTTGATGATAGCATCGTAGGTCTTGGATCTATGGCTCATCTCCATAACACTCTGTCCTGAGCCGTGATAATCAAGCATCTCATCTGCTGCCTGCTTTAAAACAACCTCAGGTAAAATTGATGGTCCAGCTGAAAAGTTGTAAACTCTTGCCATTTTTTAATGTCCTCCGTGTATTAATTAAATGTTAAATACCATGCACCATCCCGTGATGCATAATAACTACTTACTTTTTCTTATTCAACTCTTCCTCAGAATCGAAACATGTCTCTATAGCAGCGCCCGGTGCAACCATCGGCCATACCTTGTCATCCTGATCGATAATGCAATCAATAAGGTAAGGTCCCTCACCGTTTACTGCTTCCTTGATAGCAGCCTCGAATTCCTCAACGGTTGTGGCTCTGATTCCGGTAGCACCGAGTGCATCGGCAACCTTAACGAAATCAACCTTATCATTAAGGATGGTATTGGAATATCTCTTTCCGTAGAACAGTGTCTGCCACTGTCTTACCATACCGAGAACATGGTTATTGATAACTATCTCGATAACGTGAGTATTGTATCTTGAAGCTGTTGCAAGCTCGTTCATGTTCATTCTGAAGCAGCCGTCACCTGCGATATTGATGACAGTCTTGTCAGGTCTGCCTGTTTTTGCACCGATGGCAGCTCCGAGACCGTAACCCATCGTTCCGAGTCCGCCCGAAGTAAGAAGCTGTCTTGGCTCCTTATATTTATAATACTGTGCTGCCCACATCTGATGCTGTCCAACATCGGTACAGATGATAGCATCGCCTTCTGTTGCTTCGTAGATCTTGCTGATAACAGCAGGACCGGTGAGATGCTCCATATCATAGCTGAGCGGATACTTGTCCTTGATATCGGCGATCTCCTTCATCCATTCAGGATTCTTCTTTGAAGATATCTTGGTGTTGAGAGTCTTAAGAACCTCAACAGCATCACCTACTATACTTGCATCAACATCTATATTCTTGTTGATCTCTGCTGCATCTATATCAATGTGAATGATCTTTGCATCACTCGCAAACTTTGAAGCATTTCCGATAACTCTGTCTGAGAATCTTGCACCAACAACTACAAGAAGATCAGCCTTATTTACGCCGAAGTTTGAAGCCTTGGTTCCGTGCATACCGATCATACCGGTATATCTCTCGCTTGTACCGTCAAATGCACCCTTACCCATGAGAGTATCGCATACAGGAGCATCGATCTTCTCAACAAACTCAGCAAGCTCCTTGGAAGCTCCCGAAAGTGTTGCACCACCACCAACAAGGACATATGGTCTCTTCGAAGAATTGATGATGTTTACAGCCTTCTCAACATCTGCGCTTTTAATAGTGGATGTAACTCTGGCGATAGGTTCCGGTTTATGATACTCATAATCCGCATAGCTTGCAGTAACATCCTTGGTTATATCGACAAGTACAGGACCCGGTCTTCCTGACTGGGCTATCTTAAATGCACGTCTGATGGTATCAGCAAGTTCATGAACATTTTTAACGATAAAGCTGTGCTTTGTGATAGGCATTACAACTCCGGCGATATCAACCTCCTGGAAGCTGTCCTTACCAAGAAGTGAAACACCTACGTTTGCAGTGATCGCAACAAGTGGAATAGAATCCATATATGCTGTAGCAATACCGGTTACAAGGTTAGTTGCGCCGGGACCTGAGGTTGCCATACATACGCCAACCTTGCCTGTTGCTCTTGCGTAACCATCCGCAGCATGTGCAGCACCCTGCTCATGAGATGTAAGTATATGAGTTATTTCACTTGAATGCTTGTAAAGCTCATCATAGACGTTGAGGATTGTTCCTCCCGGATAACCAAATACGGTATCAACGCCCTGCTCTTTAAGGCATTCAATAACTATTTCCGAACCGTTTAATTGTTTCATAGTTTTTCTCCTGTATTATTTAACTATCGCAAAATATACCATATATAATCTAACTTAAAAATAGAATTTGTCAAGACTTATCTCGCCAAAACAGTAATAAATATATTTACTTTGTGGTACCCGGTATCTCGAGGATGGCTCCTCTGTTTCCTGAAGTAACCATTGAAGCGTATCTTGCAAGGTAACCGGTCTTAACCTTTGGCTCACGCGGAGTCCATGCAGCACGTCTCCTCTCAAGTTCTTCATCAGACACCTTAAGAGTTATAGAATAGTTGTTGATATCAATCTCGATCATATCGCCTTCCTCAACAAGTGCGATAGGTCCGCCGACTGCTGCTTCAGGAGAAACATGTCCGATTGAAGCACCACGGCTTGCGCCTGAGAAACGACCATCTGTGATAAGAGCAACTGTTGAGCCAAGTCCCATACCTGCAATAGCTGATGTAGGATTAAGCATCTCTCTCATACCAGGGCCACCCTTAGGTCCTTCATAACGGATAACAACAACATCTCCTTCTACTATCTTACCGCCAAGGATTGCTGCGATAGCATCCTCTTCAGATTCAAATACTCTTGCAGGTCCCTCATGCTTAAGCATCTCAGGAACAACGGCTGAACGCTTAACAACCGAACCGTCAGGTGCAAGATTGCCCTTAAGAACCGCAAGTCCGCCAGTCTTACTGTATGGATTATCTGTAGGTCTGATGACCTCAGGATTTCTGTTCACACTGTTCTTTACAGCCTCTCCGATCGTCTTGCCGGTTACGGTCATGCAGTCCTCATTGATAAGGCCGAGATCGCAGAGTTCTTTAACTACCGCATATACTCCGCCTGCCTCATTAAGATCTTCCATATAAGTAGGACCTGCAGGTGCAAGATGGCAGAGGTTAGGTGTCCTCTCACTTATCGGATTTGCAAATGAGATATCAAAATCAAAACCGATCTCATGAGCGATAGCCGGAAGGTGAAGCATAGAGTTTGTTGAACATCCGAGAGCCATATCAACAGTAAGTGCATTGAGGATTGCATCCTTGGTGATGATGTCACGTGGACGAATATTTTTCTCAAGCATATCCATAACTGCATAGCCTGCTTTCTTCGCAAGACGAAGTCTCTCAGAATATACTGCAGGGATTGTTCCGTTTCCAGGAAGGCCCATGCCGAGAACCTCTGTAAGGCAGTTCATTGAGTTAGCTGTGTACATACCTGAGCATGAACCACAGGTTGGGCAAACCTTCTCCTCGAACTCTGTTACATCATCTGCGCTGATCTTACCGGCAGTGTACTCTCCGACTGCTTCAAACATTGATGAAAGACTTCTCTTTCTTCCGTG
>DOVL01000288.1 GCA_003520105.1 Lachnospiraceae bacterium
AAAATACGCCTTCGGAGGCATATGTTCGCGAATTTTAGAATTTATTTATCAATTATACAAAAGACAGAAGGTCCGAAACTTCTTTGCGCGGAACACTTGGGACGTCCTTGTCGCTGTAGCCGATAGGGATGAGAGCAGAAACGTTCTGGTTCTCCGGAAGTCCGATGATCTCAGCAACCTTGGCATCATCAAATATGCCGAGGATAACGCTTCCTACACCTTCTTCGTGAGCAGCGAGGCAGAAGGTCTGTGCAGCGATTCCTGCGTCAAACATTTCCCAGCCCTGTCCCTTAGAGGTTGTGAAGGAACCGTCTCTCTCATAGCCGCTTCTCTTGGCAACTGATGCGAGAACCAGGAGCGCCGGAGCGCCCTTGATGATCTCGGTATTATGTTCAAAACCGAGAACTGCTTCTTCAGCAATCTTGTCCTTTACAGCTGCATCCTCAACTATCACGTATCTTGCTGTCTGACTGTTCTTCCATGACGGAGACATCCTTGCCAGATCAACTATTTTTTCAATAGTCTCACGACTAACCTTTTCGTCTGTAAAGCTTCTGATACTTCTTCTTGTCTTTATAGCATCCTTAATATCCATTATTTAACCCTCCGATTTCTCTTTACACCCGTCCTGAAAAACCATGATCGTACCTTCTTAATCACAATCATTTTATCATTCCAAAATGATGCCTTTCCCGAGTGTTTATCATTATAAACAACAATAGCACGGCGCGATGCGACGCGACGCATTTTGCCGTGCCATTATTATATATTATTCATGGTAAATTATAAAGAGTTTTATTCAGAATCCCTCTTCCTCCAACCACTGTTCCAGTTTCTTTTGTAAAAGCTTTTTATCTGGCAGATATAGTTCATATTTTGCCGCATAAATGTTAGAATCTTCTGGCAGAGTAAGTTCCACCAAAGCATCATTTTTATCCTTGCAAAGCAGGATACCAACCGTTGGATTTTCATCCTCGGTTTTCTCATTACGATCATAATAGTTAACATACATCTGCATCTGACCCAGATCCTTGTGTGTTAGCTTATTTACCTTTAGATCAAAAAGCACAAAGCAACGCAGTAGCCGGTTATACATTACCAAATCACAGTAGTAACTATCTTCATCAAAAACGAACCTCTTCTGTCGAGCTGAGAATGTAAAGCCTGTACCAAGTTCCATGATAAATTCCTGTAAATGATTAAGAACACGCGTCTCTAATTCTGATTCTGAATACTCAGCCTGCGATGGAAAGCCAAGAAATTCAAGTACAAATGGATCCTTCACAATATCCTCTGGTTTTCGAATAACAGTCCCCTTCGTAGCAAGTTCCATGACCTTATCCTTATCAGAACTAAGAAGAAGACGCTCATAGAGTGATGAGGAATACTGGCGCTGAAGCTGTCGAACATTCCATTGGTTCTTTGTAGCTTCGATTTCATAAAAACTTCGTTCATCCGGATTCTTGATCCGCATCAGAATAAGATAATGTGACCAAGGCAAGGCAAACGGCATATCTTTCAATTTCCTAAACAGTGTTTGGGATTTATTAATTGCAAATTCGGTAAACAATGTTTGTGAAATGCGATCTTTAAATGTCAAGTAAAACATTCTTGCATTCCGCAAACTTTCCCTCGCATAACCTCTACCAAACTCTTCCGTCAGAGCCTCCGACAGGTGATCGATCACCCGAGCACCATACTTTGCTCTATCCTGACCATTCTGTTGCTCTTCGACAATCCATCTACCCAAAGCATAATTAGTCATAATCTCTATTATATTTATTTGCCGAACAGCTAGTCCGCGAGCATAGCGAATCAGGTCAATAGAATTCCGGCACAAATCGTCCATATCTGTAATTGTAATTTTATCTGTGTTTATGATTTCCGTATTTTCCTTCGTCATTTCTCACCCGCCTTCTTACTTTCATAAACTTCTACCATATAATCATATTCATCAATAAGTTTATTAAGGGCACGTTCTATAGCCACAGTCTTTGACTGACCAGCCCGCTCACAATACGCCTCAAGGCGATCAAAAGTCGCTTTATCCATCTTGATACTGATCGGCTGAGCATCTTTTTTCTGTCTTGGCATTACACACCTCCCGTATCTCTACTCGTTTCATTATTATACATGATATTTATTGATTAATCAATACGTTTCAATCCTGATTTTCCGATTCTGTTTCATCCGGGTAATCCCAGAAACCGCCCTTATGGAAGTTCTCATTGCCCAGAGGCGTTGCTGTCAGTTTGAAGATAACACATCCGTCCGGGCAAACTATGGTCTTGCTGTATTTGCCATCTCCGCCCAGGTTCTCAAGGTCTCCACCACTCCGTACCGCTTCCATCAGAGGATAAAGCATCATCATGATCTTCGAGCAGATACCGTATCCATCCTGATTGACCGGACAGCCATATGTACATGTGTATTTGTCGCCGATCTCCTCGCCATTTCGGCAATACCTCTCGGTATGATCTCCATGCAGGAAACCTACAACCTCAATGGTGAATTCATATTCTTCGTCATACCACTTCTTCATCGTCACCCCTCCATAACATTTCGAGATTTATATATATAATATTCTATCGCATAGAATTCGATCTGCATAGTATCAAACCATTATTCTGAATACTTAAAGTATTATATTTTATAATAATACGAAATGGTGAAGTCACAATTTGCGACTTCACCATTTTAAGATATAGGCAATATAAACTTGCCATCAGTAATTTACTTATTCTTCTCTACGTTTTCTCTTCCTAATGATCACGGTAGTTTGACAGCTCAATCATAGTTTATCATCTCTGAAGCCTGTAATGGCTTTATTTTTTTGTCAAATTTCAAATTTATACTTCCCCGTTACTACCACGTTGTGTTATAATGGATAAGGAGGTGAGGTGATATGAGGTTGGGATGGTCAAC
>DOVL01000120.1 GCA_003520105.1 Lachnospiraceae bacterium
CGGCGCATCTTCAGCACAATCTTTGTGCGGTATTGCCTTAAGTGTACATAGCTGCAGACTATAGGGAGGAAATACAGGTATGTCAGGCTTAAAAAAATATCTGCTTTTTACATTTATTGTTACATGGGTAATAGAAATCATTGTTTCACAAAATGATCTGAGTACTGCTGCCGGAAGGATGAGTATGAGTCACGCAATGTCAATTAGTATGCTTATACCGGCTTTTGGTGCTCTTTTTGCGAGGGCGAATATAAAGGATATGGGCTGGCTGCCTGATTTGGGGAAGAGCTGGAAGCCTATGCTGTTCGCATGGCTTATGCCGACTGTATTTCAGATAGCCGGTGCGGCATTTTATTATTTTGTATTTCCTGAGGACTTTGATTTTACAGGGGAGTCACTTAAGAACTTTTCGTCCTATGCTTATGAAGAATTTGAAAAGAGCGGTGATTCCTTTGCATGGTATATTGCAAAGGATATATTCTACTCAGTGACTTCATTCTATACCTGCCTTGGAATGATCTATGGACTTGGTGAAGAGGTAGGCTGGAGAGGCTTTATGTATCCCGAGCTGAAAAAGCGATTCGGCAGGACTAAGGGAGTTCTTCTGGGAGGAGTTATACATGGCGTGTGGCATTTTCCGCTTATGATACTTGTAGGATATGAGTATGGCAGGGAATACATAGGTGCGCCTCTGCTTGGACCGATCGTGTTCTGTGTGTTTACTGTATCAACCGGAGTCATCTCGAATAAGCTTTATGAAATATCGGGCAGTATATGGCTTCCTGCGATAATGCACGGTGCCACGAATGCGACCTTCAATCCGTACCTTATGTACAATGGAGAGCACCATGATCGCTCAATTTTCGGTCCCGTTGATATAGGGCTGATATCCGTAATACCAATGGCATTTTTTGCTGCGGGAATACTTTATTTTGAAAACCGGCGTGAGGAGATGCAGTATACAGATATCTGATGTTATGATCCGCTTTTTACAAAAAGCTCCCGCTGAAAGGAGGGGGGACAATGGATAATGGTCTGAACAGCTACAACCGTTTTTTATCGGGAGAAAAAGATGCTATCGATGAGATAATAAAAGAATACAAAGATGGACTTGTGTATTATCTCTTTGGCATAACGAGAGATATCCAGCTTGCTGAGGAATGTGCGATCGATGCATTTGTAAAGCTTTATACAGATAAGCCCCGCTTCAACGGGAGTGTAAGGTTCAAGACCTGGATATATACCATTGGTAGAAACAGAGCTTATGATGCCATGCGGAGGCTGTCAAAGCTGAAGACCAGAGATATAGAAGAGGCTTACTGTATCAAAGACTGCAATGATATGGAGAAGAAGATAGATATGGACGAAATGCGGGCAAGTCTTCGCAGGATAATATCAAGGCTGAAGTCCGAATACAGTCAGGCACTATGTCTTGTTTTCTTTGAGGATTTCACAAACGATGAAGCAGCACATATCATGGGAAAGACCGGCAAGCAGATCAGGGATCTGCTGTACAGGGCGAAAAAGGTGATGAAAAAGGAACTGCCGGAAGAGTGGAAAGCTTTGTACCTGTAACGGAGGAGAGGCATTACTGATCCTGAGAGAAAATTTTTTGAATTTCAATGACCAAAAATCAAACTTTAAAGGCGGCATATCCGCCTTTATTTTTTTATCCATTAAGTTTATAGGAAAGGTTTATCCGCAGTATTTCGTGATATCGTTTTTGCAGTTATGACAGCATAATTGAATTATCCGGACAAAACGCCGCAATAAATGGTGGGTTTTTAAGATAATTTTAAGACTAATTTAAGAATCGTTAATTATCATGAAGACATATATTATGGAAGCTTCAACGCTATTTAAGGAGGATGATGAAAATGAAACTCAAACCAATTCTTGCCGGTCTGATGTCAGCCTGTATGATAGGAACTGCTGCAGCGATATCGACAACAGCTTCAGCGGCTTCCGGAGACTTTGTATACGGTGATGCAAATTGTGACGGCAGCGTTAAGATGTCAGATGCAGTGCTCATAATGCAGTCGCTGTCAAATGCCTCAAGATTCGGTACAGAGGGAACTGATCCTACACACATTACCGAAGAGGGCGAAGACCGTGCTGATGTAGCGGATCGTGGAAATGGTATCACAGCAATGGATGCACTGTCTATCCAGCGTTATCTGCTTGGCATGATAACAGAACTGCCAGAATCAGTATCCCCCGGTCATAGCACTACTACCACTACAACTGTTACAACAACCACATCACAGACCACTTCAACGACTACAACAGAACCCGTCATAACAGTTCCCAAGGAAGATGTTGATACGAAGATACATCTTAATGGGTATTCGATCTCTGTAGACGGAAAATATGCTTCTGTAGACGGAACAAAGGTAACGATATCTCACTCCGGAACCTACACTATCGACGGAACTCTCAATGATGGCCAGATCTATGTTGAGATACCTGATGATAAGGCTGATCCCGATACAGTAAAGCTGGTACTCAGCGGGGCAAACATAACCGGAAAGAGTGCTCCGGCAATACTTGTGAAGAATGCAGACAAGACCTCGGTAACAGTTTCAGACGGAACTGAGAATACTATTTCTGATTCCGAGAATGCATATCCCGGAGAACAGGCAGAGATTGCAGTTATCGAAGCCAAGGACGATATAACCTTCAAGGGCGATAAGGAAGGCACAGGAGTTCTTACGATAAATGCAAATATCCAGCCGGCAGTATCCTGCAATAATGATATCAAGATCACCGGAGGAAATATCAGGATAAATGCCACAAACAAGACTGACGGAAATGGTGCAGTGAAGGGCAAGACATCAGTAACAGTCAAGGGCGGCAAGCTTGAGATAATTGCTGAGGGAGACGGACTGAAGTCCTCAAAGGGCAATGTTGATATTGAAGGCGGAGAGATCGTGATAAGGAGCAGCAAAGACGCTATACAGGCTGAAACTGCTCTGAATATATCCGGCGGAGATATTGCAGCATTTGGTGACAGAGGACTTACTTGTGCAGGTGCTATAAATATCACAGGAGGAGAACTTGTTGCGACTGCGTATGATAATCAGTGTGAGAATCTCACATCAGCTGCTCAGCCCACAATGCTGCTTGACTTTACAAAGGAATGGTCAAAGAACAATCCTGTAACGATTACGGATCTTTCAAACAGTACTGTCATTGAGAAGAATCCTATGAGAAAGTATAAGTTTGCAGTTGTTTCTTCTCCTGAATTTACCGGCAGTGAATACAAGGTATTCGCAGGCGGAATAAAGATGAAGCACAGTACAGGCAGCACATTCAAGGGCGGCTCACCGGCTTCCTACAAGGATGTCAATAATGATCTTGATAATGCTGAGGAGCTCTACAGTACGCTTTTCGACCAGAGTCTTGTCCACAATGTTGATATAAAGATATCAGAAAGCGAATGGAAAAATATCTTGTCTTCAGCCCAGAAAGAGGAGTGGCATGCCTGTGATGTAGTCATCGACGGAGAGGAATTAAAGAACGTCGGTATAAGAACAAAGGGCAACAGCTCACTTATGATGGTTCAGAACGGCAAATACAGCTTCCGCTTCAAGCTTGATAAGTACGATAAGTACACAAACTATCACGGACTTACTGAATTCTGTGTAAACAATATGTACTCAGACAATTCCTGCATGAGAGATATTCTCTGCTATAATGCAATGTATGCAATAAACGGAGTAGCACCGCTCTCAGCACATACCGATCTGTATTTGAACGGCGATCTTTACAGCTTCTATATGATAGCAGAGCAGCCGGGAACAACTCTTGCAGAGCGCTATGCCATAGATGATGATTCTGATCTGTACAAGGCTACAGAGAGAAGCGGACAGGGCGGCGGACTCTTCGGCGGAGACGGAGACAGCTATAGTACATTCACTCAGAAGATGCCTGTAGATAATCTTGATCTCAAGTTCGGCAACGATGAACAGCTCCAGCATCTTGAAGAGCTTAAAACTGCCATAAATCAGGTAAGCACATCAAATTATAAGTTCATTGAGGAAAAAATGGACGTTCCCAGCTTCCTGAAGGGATTTGCAGTAAACTCAGTAATGTGCAATTACGACAGCTATAACGGTTCTCTCGCACACAATTATTACCTTATGTACACAGGCGGCAAGCACTATTTTGTAGGCTGGGACTACAATCTCTGCCTTGGACATTTCAGTGACGGCGCAAGTGCAGTAAACTCTGATGTTAAGACAAGTCTCTATCAGGCAACTGTTGATAACAGACCTTTTGCAAAGCTTCTCCAGATACCTGAATACTATAATATGTATGTAGGATATGTAAGAGAAATAATGAATTATTACAGTGATACAGAAAAATACGTTGCAAATTATGCAGATATGATACGCAGTCACGTTATCCAGGATCCTATTAGCGGATTAACAGTCGATAGTTTCAACCAGAGCGTATCTAAGAGTGCATCCGGACTTCAGGTCGGAAATAATAACGGCTGGGGCGGATTCGGAGGTTTCGGAGGCTTTGGCGGCTTCGGTGGCTTCGGCGGAGGCGGAGGTTTCTTCGGCAGCGGAAATGTTTCTGTCGTAGACTTCCTTATCAAGCGCTTTGAGATCATAAACGGAGCGATCGGCTACTAAGGCAGTATCGCACAAAGCAAACTTTGCGTTATTGATCTAAATAAAAAAATACTGCACTGCTTTAAGCGGTGCAGTATTTTTATGAATAAAACAACTTATATCATGAGAGTTCATTTTCGATGAATAGGCTTCTCATAAGAGCCAGATCGAAGGCATCGAAATGATCGTCCTCACACAGGTCACCGGCCTGCCAGCAGGGGAGACTGCCGTTGCCGAGCAGAAATTGCTGAGCGGTCACAATATCAGCGATATTGAATAAACCGTCGCTGTTCACATCACCTTTTACAGTGTCGCTATGTGGGATATCCGGAGAGGAGGGGAGATTCTTATATACAGTTTCATACATAGTTTCTGCCCAGAATTTACGCATAGCCTCATAGCCTTCAGAATTCGGATGAACTCCGTCATTGCTTAGTCCCCAGGTATTTTCACGGAAAAACGCATCAAAATCCGGACCGTGGACGAGTTTATCGCCGTATTCATCGTAAAGCTTGTCGATCATTGCGTTATAGTAGCCGGTATTGCTGCCCACATCCTTATTTGTGGAGAACGGTATCTTTGGAAGAACAGGTATCTTGCCGGCTTTAAGGACGGCATCGATCATATATTTTGTGTTCTCGTAATAGCTCTGAGTGTTATTGGGATTGCCCCAGCAGTCATTGGTGCCGTATGCGATGCTCACATAGGTTGCAGGGCAGGTGCTCAGCCATTTATCGATATTCTCTTTTCCGTCACGGCTTGTAGTACCGCCGATACCGCCGTTTTCCTGAGCAGGGAAGAATCTGCTGTCGATCTGATTTACAAAATTAGCGAAGCTTGTACCGTAAGCATTCACCATACCGCCGGCAGTAATGGAATCTCCGAAAAAGATCCAGCTGTCAGCGAATCCGCTTGAAATATCGTGGATATCGAGATTAAGACTGACATTGCTGCCGTTAGCCTTAGTAACTACCATGCGGATCCAGTTATAGCCCTCCATATCGA
>DOVL01000116.1 GCA_003520105.1 Lachnospiraceae bacterium
GCTTATCGTGATAGGTGTGAATGACATCAGGAAGGCGAAGGATTTTGAAGGCTTCGCGGTAGCGGGAAAGAAGCAGACAAGTTTTGTGGTTATCATATCGCTTCTGGCTACAATAATCGGAGCATCAACAACCATGGGAATCACAACAACCGTATATAATATCGGTTTCCCGGGAATATGGTGGCTTCTCTTTGGAGCGATTGGACTCTTTCTTCAATCTTTGCTTATTTCAGATAAATTCAGAAGTCTAAATGCGGATACACTTCCGCATGCGGCAAGGATAATGCTTGGAAGACCTGCAGAGCTTATAATAGCACTTATTATCGTTATATCATGGATTGGAGTTATTGCCGGTCAGCTGGTAGCTATGAATGGCATCATATCCTTCATAACCGGAAAGAGCAGCAAAACAGTATTTATCATAGTTGCTGTTGCTGTGATCCTTTATACGACAATAGGCGGACAGATGTCTGTTGTAAAAACGGATGTTATACAGTTTTTTATAATCATTCTAGGAATGATAGCATGCTTTGTATATCTATATTTCTTTGCCGGCGGCGATACAGCAGCCGTAGGGAAGAGTGTAGAGCTTCTGAATGATAATTATAAACCGATCAATCTTCTGACACAGTTTTTTATAATCGGCGGAGTATATTTCCTCGGACCTGATATCATGTCCAGAAATTTGATCTCGAAGGACAGCAGGACAGCAAAAAGATCAGCTTTTACCGGAGGGGCAGCGCTGATCTGTTATGCATTGATAATTGTATTTATCGGTATGTGGGTTAAGTGTAATGTTTCTTCGGACGAACTTGGAAATATGAATGCACTTATGTATCTGATCAAACATAAAATACCGACGCCTGTCGGAGTTGTTCTGTCACTTGGGCTTGTATCAGCAATTCTTTCATCAACGGATACCTGCGTAATAAATGCATCAACAATCTTCGTAAAGGACATCCTGAGAAAGGACAGAGTGTGCTTCATCAGAGCCGCAATTGTTGTGATAGGAACGCTGGCACTGATCTTTGCACTTGCAGGAAACGGAGATATCATCACCTTTCTCAGCAACGCTTACTCAGTTTATACGCCGGGAGTGATCTTCCCGCTGCTTATTGCTATACTTGCTTATAAGAAGAGAAGAGTAAGGGTGCCGATGTGGGTGGCCGCAGTTATCTGTGGCGGAGCCTTCGGTTTTGTGGGATCATATTTCCCTGAATTTGTAGCTGACCTAAGTCTACCGAAGTTTATAAACGATAATATGTCACTTGTCGGTATGATGCTTTCGCTGATACTTTCGTTATTTTCATTATCAAAACGAGATGCAACTTCATCAAAAAACAATTAGTAATTTAAGATAATTACACAATATTGCATATAATGAGTGATTGGGTAACATTATCTATCATTCTGACAAAATATATAATCCACGTACACATACACCTCTCTGGTTACAGACAAATGCAACCACTGATGTGTATGAATACGTGGATTTTTAAATAATAATATATGTGTTATTTTAGTCGAATATCGTATTTGTATAAAGCTTCGGTTTTGACGAGACGAGTGTAAGTCTTTATCGTTTTCAAGATCGTAGAATCTTGAGTCGCCGGATTCATAGACAACAAGAGGCGAAACAGAAGCGAAGCTCACATATGCAAATGATCGTGCGTCCTCTGACTTTACAATGGCTTTATTCTCTGTGATAAATGCTCCTTCTGATCAGGATCAATGTGAGTTTATAAAATCCTCAAGCCTCTGTTCCCAGGAGAGCTTCTCAGGCCAGTCGTCGGTGACGAAGCCCTGTCTGATCAGATTGAAGAAATACTGGCATTTCTGCTGCAGATGGATACTTTTATAGTATTCAGGTACAGTCTCATAGCCCATAAGATACCCCATCAGATCGGAGGCGTCCTCAGTTTCATAGATCTTCGAATATGGGCGGATAAAATACACATCACTATAGTCTTCAGCGTGATTATAGTTTTCTGTTGTGTACGAAGAGTCCGGCCATTCGGAGTTGTTATACGCCGAGCTGTATTGGAAATCAGGAGGATTCAGAGCCATGAAATCATCTGAGTTATCGACTAAAAAACCATCCATCAGAAGCTTAGAATAAATGATATGCATTGTTTCATGGTAGATGAGACTTCCGTCAGCAGTTCCATACTGAGTTGCGTAATAAATATAAAATCCATCGTAGTCGTAATAGGACAGTCCGGCAGCGGCCGAAACCGTATTTCCGGATACTCCATAAATACTGAGAACAGGTATGATCCTCAGTGGAATGTCGCCATATCCAAGCTGTTCAAGCAGGCTCGGTGGATAATTTGCATAGCATCTGTCGATGAAAGAGAGCATAGTATAAAGCCTGTTTGTGTCAGTATCGGCAGTGATCTCGTAGTCGGAAGTGTTTGGAAAATCCTTCTGATCGATAAGTATTCTGATATTGTATTTTGCTTCCAAACTTTTTATATAGTCATTAAGCTCCTGCTGCTCGGAATCAACCAAAACATATGGAGTATGAGGCGAATCGGCAGAGTAGCTTCTCTCTGTATCTTTAAACCTCCAGTAAAGAAGGTTTTCTTCAGTTTTTAAGTTGTAGAGGCGGAAGAACAGACCTTTATCAGTGGCTGAGAAATAACCCATCTTAGGCTCAATCGTACCGTTTCTGAGTCCGGTGGCATATGTATTGTCGCCGGATGGATAGAGCGAATATTGATTGTTGTCAGAAAACAGAATATTTAAGGTCGTTCGACCGTCATCTTCGCAACTCTGAATTACAGATGATGAATCAGAGATTGTGAGAGGATACAGCAGGGATTCATTTAAAGTATAGGTTTCTTTAAGTTCGCCGGATAAAACATCTATGGTGAAATATACCTGATCGATATTTCCATTAGTGAAGAGGAAGGTTTCTATAGTGATCTCCGAACCGGTCTGCTTAAAAAGGTGGAAATTATTAAAGTCCTCAGGAGCACTCCAGATTTCGGTTGTATCAAAGGAACTGTTCAGACTGTAGATGCTTCCGGAAGTGGATGTGATATACAGCTGTCCGTTATAAACGAAAGGCTTATCAATGCCTACGCTTTCCGGCATTTCAATGCGTGTTGAGAAGTTTCCTGCAATGTCATAGAACCTGTTGTCACAGCTATCATAGACAATTAGAGGATCAACAGAAGCGAAGATAACATTTAAGAATGGGAGAGCATTATTCGAAAACTCCAGAGGCTTCTTGTCGACAAGGATGGAGCTTACACCGGAAAGGATATTCAGCTTTTCAATAGAAAAAAGCGGTGTTTCATCTTTCTCGGTACCTTCCTTGTACAGGATAAGAAGGTTTTCATCATCGAGTGCAGCAATATCAGCTATTCGCAGACCATCCCTATGTTGGATCAGAGCACTGAGATCATACAGGTCGGTATCGTCGCTGATCAGATTTGAGTCGGACAGCTCTGGCTGCCCAATATCCTCGGTAGTTGAGACACCTTCGGTTGTTCCACCTTCGGTGGTTATATTCTGAGAGCCGCTACGGTGACTTACAGGAGAAATATCATAATCACTGTTTTTGCCGCATGCGCATAGTGGCACTGTCATAAACAGTGCCACTAAAATATAGATTATATTCTTTTTAAAAGCCAATCCGGATCTTTTGTTCATATTTACAGCCTCGAGAAATCATAATTTCTAAATACTCTGTCAATATCATTAACTATATTTCCGTCAATTTCGCCTTTTTCAACGCCTGATCTCATGATGGCGATGATCTTATCGTGTGGATAAGCTTCTTTGTAGATTCTTTCCTCTGCAAGAGCCTGGTAGATATCGCAGCAGGTCATGAGACGCTCCTCAGGAGAGAGTACATCGCCTGTAAGATGGAAAGGATAGCCCTGACCGTTCAGCTTCTCATGATGATGTGAAGCCCAGAGAGCGATGTCCTTCATGCCCTTGATACCACTGAGAATACTGTAGGTATAGTAAGCGTGGCTCTTCATCTTCTCAAACTCGGTGTCACTGAGACGATCCGGCTTGTCGAGGATGTCTATGGAAATCATAAGCTTTCCGATATCGTGAAGCGCGCCTGCAAGATAATATTTGGTAACCTTATCAGGCGGGAAGTTATAATACTCGGCCATGATCTTAGCCTTCTGTGCAACACCTATCGAATGTCTGCATTTATAGTGAGATTTAAAATCAACTATACGAGCCAGAAGAGTTGCAAGGTTATCAACCTCAGCATAAGAATACTCATCGTCATGACGGCGGATGAGTCCGCGAAGGTATGAATCTATATTTGTTATCTGCAAGTTAGGTAAAACCTTGTATTTGAAAGCTTTGATGAAAGCTACGGATACATCGAGAGAGAAGAGCATTCCGGAATTAATCTTAACATAGTTGCATATCTCTTCATAATTCTCCTTACTGACAGTTGTCAGATCGCAGTGAGTGTCTACCATATTTGCAAGATGTATGATCTGAGCCTTAACAGGTGTATTTTCATAATGACGACCAAAAGGACCGGAGCCGTCGGCATTCTCGTTGTGGAGAAGGATAACGTCTCTGTTATTAGTCTGGAAAGGCAGCAGAGCCATATTCTTCTCGCCAATCGTGGCACAGCGGATATTATAATCCTCGTCGCTGTAGCCTATTCCGTTATTATAGATCTTATACTGGTTCTCCTCCTGAATAACCTCGGTAAGAGCGTTGTCGTGGAGGATGGCATAAGCAGCCAGATCAACAAGCTTTTTATCGTCGAGACCGAGCTGTTTGCCAATAAGAATAGAGAGCACAGCCATACGCTTACTGTGACCTACAGTAACAACAGTATTGGTGTGATCTTTATAACTGAAACGCACATTATCTGCACGTAATATACTTGTTTCACCGATCGTGCTGATACCATTGTTTCTGATACGCTCATAATACTCAGCTTCAGTGGCATCGAATGCGAACGATACGGCATATAGAATTTCATTTAAATTAATCTTCATTATTGAATGACCTCACACAATAAATATACAATATAAGAGGGGTAACTGTAAAGATTGATAATATAAAAAAATTTGCTGCGCTTTTGTTACTATTTATCTAATACAATAACTATAATTGATGTTATAAACAGAGATATTGGACACATTGATATCTCAGGATGATAAAGGAATAAGGGGTGGACAGCTTGGTGTAGGAAAGAAGAAAGGCTTCTACAGACACTATATGAAAGTCTGAACAAACAGGTAAAGCCTAAGGTACAAAAGAACATCTTGCTATGTATAATTTCTTTAATTTAGTTAGGGATTATGGTAGAATAAATCCATGTAGTACGATCATGTTTGGGGATTGATCGAATGATAAACTGATTGTTTGGCAGTACTGATCAGGAAGAAGAGAATTGAAGATCGAGGAAATAAATGAAAAAGGATAATAAAGCTTTGATCGGCACCGTGCTGATCATACTGGCGGGATGCTTCTGGGGAAGCATGGG
>DOVL01000075.1 GCA_003520105.1 Lachnospiraceae bacterium
GAAAGATGTGTAAACAGCATAACAGCGCAGACGTATAAGAGGCTTGAGATAATCCTTGTTGACGATGGATCTGTCGATAGCTCTTTTTTGCTTGCTGAAAAACTGGCCGAGAAGGATAGCAGGATCAGAAATATACAGGTTCCTCATGGAGGAGTTTCTGCTGCCAGAAATAAAGGGCTTGAAGTGGCATCGGGCGAGCTTATCATGTTTGTTGACAGCGATGACTGGATCAAGACGGATATCATTGGCCGCATGCTTTATCTGATGCAGAAGGAAGATGCGGATATCGTGACCTGCGAGCTGAAGAGTGTTTCAGGAGTTGAGGAATATGAAGAGGTTCAGGGTCTGAAATATACAAACTGTACGAGAGATGAATTTCTCAGACTATTCTTCAAGATAGATTCCAATAAATACGTGCATTTTCCGGTCGCAAAGCTTTATAAGAGAGAGAAGCTTCAGACAGACCTCTTCCCTGTCGGGATCAGCGTAGGAGAGGATGTTCTCGGAACCTACAGGGCCGTTTCAAATGCAGAAAAAATAGTTCGCCTCGGCGAAGTCGGTTATTTTTATTATTACAATGCACTTAGTGCAACCGGGCATTTCTCGAAGAAGGATTTTGATCTGATCGAAGTATGGGATAAGGTTGTATCAGAGGCAGAAGGCAGAGAGCCTGATTACGAATATGCAAGGATAAATCGTGTAAGAACGAGCTTTACACTGCTGCTCAGGATGATCACCGAGCTCAGCAGGAAGGAAATAAAGAAGGACTACAAGGAGCAGCAGGAAGAGCTTCGCATCGACCTTAAGGCGAACAAAAAAGTACTGCTGAAGTCGCCGATAGTTTTCTCGAGGAAGGTACTTATATTTATCCTGTGCCATTTCTTCGTGCCGGCTGCTTTCTTCGGAAATATATATGTTAAACTCAGCAGACTTCGCGGCAGAAACGCGAAGATTACGAACAGGAGACTACTTCATTGACAAAACTATCACTAAAGGAGATTCAGGCTGCGGAGCTTGAAATATTAACAGAATTTGACAAAGCGGCGAGAAAGTGTGGACTGAAATACACTCTCTGCGCAGGAACCCTGATCGGAGCAGTGCGCCATCAGGGCTTTATTCCGTGGGACGATGACATCGACGTTATGATGCCTCGTCCGGATTATGAGAAGCTTATCAGGCTGAACAGAAAGAAGAAGCTTTGGGATGACAGGCTCCTTCTTAAATCCCTTGAGGATGGTACTCTGGAAGCTCCTTACGCCAAACTTTTCGATACGGAAATATCGATAACAGAAGAAAATTACGATCAGAAGGATGTTAGAAATCTGTGGATAGATATCTTCCCGGTGGACGGACTTCCTGATGATGAGAAGAAGATAAAGAAGCATTACAAGCATGCACTTAATCTCTGCAAAATGAATGTTGCTTCGGTGGTTAAGAACGGTTACGGAAGCAGCAGGGCTGTTATTCTGGTGAAAGATATATTTGTTAAACCGGCGGCCAAGCTTATCGGCAGAAGGAGAATTGCAAAGCTTCAGAGGAAACTCGGATTGAAATACTCCTACAGCCATGCGCCAAAATGCGGTATGGTAACGTGGGCTTATGATGGCCCGGGGCAGGCGATGCCGAGAGAAGAATTCGAGAAAATGATCGAGATGCCTTTCGAGGGAAGGATGTTCTCGGTTACTTCGCTGTGGGATGAAAACCTGACAGGAATCTTCGGAGACTATATGACTCTTCCACCTGAAGAGGATAGAATAACACATGATCTTGAGGCGTACCGATAGGATGCATGATATGATTTTATCAGTATAGCATCAAAAAAACGTATCGATGAGATGCCGGTGTGATGTATGGTGTGATTCACAGAAAAGAATCCGTGATGCGTGAACCGCACTAATAATTATTACGATTGGTTGGAGAATTTTTTGGATGATGATCAGCGTAATTCTTCCCGTAAGAAACGGTGATATTAAATTAATAAAGCAGGCAGTTGACAGCGTGCTGGCTCAAACATACAGCAACCTTGAACTTCTCCTTGTTGATGACGGAAGTGAAAGGGATTTTGCAAAAGAACTGGACGGAATCGCGCGTGCAGATAAGAGGATCAGAATATTTCACATAGAGCCTTCCGGTGTATCCGCGGCGCGTAATTATGCCATAAAAGAGGCGAAGGGAGATATCATCACTTTCATTGACGGAGATGACACGATAGCTCCGAACTGCTTTGCTGAGGCAGATAGAATCCTGAGAGACAGCGAGATAGACGCTTTGTTCGGAGGGACTCTCTATGTGGAAACAACCGACGGAGAGGTCGCAAATAGCGCCGATGATAAGCCAAGCATCAGAGTTCTTAAGCTGACGGAGGAGAGGCTCCACAAGTCGAGAGCAGAGGTGATCGGAGAGCCGTTCAGATTTGAGAATGGCGGATATATCAACAGAGGGATTGCGGCGAGATTTATCAGGAAGGAAGTCTTCGATGATGAAAGATTTCTGTTCCCTGTCGGAATCAGGATGTATGAGGATGCAATCTGGAATCTCAGAATGATCGATTCGCTGAGGATCGCCTATGTTAAGAAAATATGGTATTACTACTACGAAAATCCGGTATCTGCATCGAATAAATATAATCCTGACGTTGTTGATGTTATGGAGAAGCCGCTTGAGATCATGCAGGGAATACTTGACCTGAGAAATCCTGTGGAATACAGAGCATATACAAGGCTTTTGATGGATTCGCTGAGATACATATATATGTGTATGCTGGGCAATCCAAAGTGGAAGAAAGAATTTAAAAGTTCAAAAAATGTGGGCGGTAATGCGTCGGATTTAACTTCGGAGACATATGCTTCGGCAAAAAGAAAAGTAAAAAAACACCTTTACCATGATGCTCCGTGGAAGGAGATCGGTAGTGGAAGGTTTAGAAAATATTCATCGAAGAGAGACAGGCAGAAAGCATTACTGTACAAGGTTCGTCTCCTCATGATTTATTGGAAGATATCCTTTAAGTGATAAAGATATGATAGAAAACAACACAGAAAAAGTTGATAAGGTTGATTTGAGGAGCGTTATTACGTTCCTCTTACTTACTGTACCATTTTTTCCGATAAGCTATCTGACGGACAATATGAGCTGGACTCCAAAGCTTTATACACTTGCGCAGATAGGTGTGGGTATAGCTATCATATATTATCTCCTGAAAGACAGGCTGATCAAAGCGGTGCCGCGGTATTTTATACTTATCGCAGCACTTCTTTCTGTGATGATCTTTGCATCGACGGTAAATACCAAAACCACCAAGAGGGCGTTTGAATACGCCTTTGCAACGCTGGTGATATGTCTCGTCATCGAGTACGGAATCTTGAAGGATTTGAAGAGTTTTCTCATTGCAGAGATGATCTTCTTCGGAACGCTGACGGCGGCAAATTTCATTTCAATACTTGTACATAGAGACGGTATGTACACAACTATGAAACATTACACAGAGAACTGGCTTCTGGGCTTCGAGAGCGGACATATTCCGTACCAGATGGCATTTCTCTTCTTTGCAGTGATGTACGCAGTTCTGGTGGACAAAAAGAAGATGTTTATCTTCCGTATCGGAACCATCGTAGCGATTCTCTCTAATTATCTCGTCGGAAACAGTACGGCACTGCTTGCGCTCATGCCGATACTTCTGGTCGCATTTATTCCGGTTATACTTAAATTCACACCGGTCTTCAATATCATTACCTATACGGTTATTGGAGTTTTCATGAATGTCCTGATCGTTCTGATGAGAAAGCAGGAGATTTTTAAATGGCTGATCGTGGATGTACTCCACAAGAAAATGACGCTCACAAAGCGAATCTTCGTCTGGGACAAGGCGATGGAGACGATCAAAGAGCATCCGGTGATCGGACATGGATACAGTACATTTCAATATAACAAGATAATCGTCACGACGCATAATGAGGTGCTGGAGGTGCTTTACAAGGCCGGAATCGTCGGTCTCACCATATTCCTCATGATCGTCGTTCTTATGATATTTAAACTCTTCAAAGAGCGTAAAACCGCCGCTTCGCAGTGGACATCGCTCTTTCTCGGAACCTTCTTCTTCATGTTCATGATGGAGCAGCATGCTTTCGCAAACTTCTTCTACATACTCATCTTTGCATATCATGCTGGCGGTCTGAAGCAGCTGTATGAGAAGCAGAAGACTGAGAAAATTGCGGAACTGAATCGCGCCGAAGGCACGGGCGTCGGTGCAGACGGCTCTGTGGGCAGAACCGGTAAGGCGGCGCATAACTTTGTCTTCACAATCTTTGCAAATATAACCGCAATAATGATCGGACTTCTGGCACAGAAGCTTTTCATTGATATACTCGGTTTGGAATACGCCGGTCTGAACGGACTTTTCACGAATGTTATTACGGCGCTGGCAATAGTCGATCTCGGTATTGGTGAGGCGGTCATCTTCCACCTCTACAAACCGCTCAAGGATGGCGATACGAGGACGGTAAGGGCGCTGATGATCTTCTACAGAAGGGCCTTCCATGTTATCGCTGCGATAATCTCGGTCATCGGCGTGTGCCTGATGCCTTTCCTTCCGTACATTGCAAATACCGACAATACAGAGATCAATCTGGCATATGTCTATATGATATATCTGGCTGATACGGTGCTTTCGTATTTTATGTCCTACAAGAGGGCAATCATCTACGCAGATCAGAAGAATTATATGATCAGCTTCGTTCATATGATCTATCTGATCGGAATGAATACCGGTCAGCTGGCGATGCTGTATTTTACACATGATTATTATGTGTATCTGCTCGTAAAACTGATCTTCAGAGTTCTCGAGAACGTTGTGATAACAGCTATCGCAAACAAGCAGTATCCTTATCTCAGGGAGCCGGGAGAACCATCACTTAAGAAGTCGGTACGTAAGGATATCAAGAAGAAAACAGGTGCGCTTATCTTCCACAAGATCGGTACCTTTGTCGTTAACGGAACCGACAGTATACTTATAACCGTCTTCTTCAGTCTGAAGACTGCGGGACTGTATAATAACTATTTCATAGTGATCGATGCGGCAACGAAGCTCTTCAATCCGGCGCTTGCTGCGTTGACACCAAGTGTCGGCAACCTGCTCACAGCAGGAAATAAAGAAGAAAATTACAGGGTTTTCAGAAGGATAAGATTTATGAATTTCTGGATCGCATGCTTCGCGGCTACATCGCTTCTCGTGATGCTGCAGCCATTCGTAGGCGCGTGGTTCGGAGAGAAATACCTTCTGTCATATCCGGTCATAATAGTACTTTCACTGCAGTTCTTCCAGTTCCTGATGAGAGGCTCGTACAACTCGTTCCAGGATGCAGCGGGAATCTTCTACGAGAACCGCTTCGTACCGCTCTTTGAGTCGGTGATAAACCTCGGAGCATCGATCCTCTTCCTGAAGCTGTTCGGACTTGCGGGCGTCTTCATGGGAACCATCGCAAGCTCAATGGCACTGTGGTGTTTCAGCTATCCGAAATACGTTTATACTAAGCTTTTCGGAAGAAGCATAAAGGATTATGCTAAGGAGACACTTGGATACCTGGTTGTGTTCCTTGTGGTCTGCGGAGCGACAGTTGCTGCGGTTACAGGACTTAACGCACTCGCTCCTGTTAAGGGCCTCGGACTTGTTGTGAAGAACCTTGTGTTCTGCGCGATTATCCCGAATGTTTTGTTGGGAGTGGTATTTATGAAGAGCGACTGCTTCAAATACTTCCTGGGACTTGTCAAGGACAGGGTAAAAACAAGTGAAAAGGTGAGAGAATAGTGGCTTTTTGCGGATGTTTTTGATATAATAATATGATAGTGTGCTAAACCGGTAAACACCAGTAAACGAATTCGGAACCAGTAAAGACTAGTAAACACCAGTAAAAGAATTTGAAACCAGTAAAGACCAGTAAAACATGAGAAGAAAAATAAAGTGAGGGGTTTAAAGGATATGAAAGAAAAAATAAGAACAATCGATCTGAAGCAGTTTATCAAGTATTGTTTTGTAAGGTTTTACGTAGTAATTCCTGTTGTTGCATTATGTATGGGCATTCTGGTTTCAATGAATTACAGAGAACAGAAGGAAATCGTTGAGAGTTCGAAGAAAGAGATAATCAGCAGGGTGATGAACCAGAACCACAGGGCATATTATTACAAAAGCGACAAGTTTACGGATGCCGAGACTCCGAAGGGGGTTTATAATTCAATGGCAACCATCTATGTTGATTTTAATTTCAACGACGTTGAACTGAAGGGCGGAGTTGATCTTGCAACTTATTCCGGAATGGTCGGAAACGATCTTATTGATATCCTAGTTGATCTTCCTACACTTGAAGAAGTTATAAATGAGCTTGATCTCAGAAGCTATTCCGAATTCAGCAATCTTTCGGCTGAGAGATTTAAGTGGATGATCAACAAGAATTTCCTCGGCGCTCACGTGCTCAAGTTCGTTGTATCCGATATCGATCCTGAAAGAGCAAAGCTTATAGCTGACAAGCTTCTTGAAAAATTCCTTGTAAATGTTGAAAAATATAATCTCGTTGATTCCGTAAAAGTTATCGGTTATCCGAACGTTCCTGAGGACAGTGGACTTTTCTCTACATCTTCAGAGGTGATCCAGACAGGAATCAGCAAGAAAGAGATCCTTAAATATGCAATCGTCGGAGGTATCCTCGGAGTATGTCTTATAGGTGCAATCCTTTTCGTAATCTTTATCGTATGTGACACAGTAAGAACAGAGAACGATCTTGCATTTGCAGATATACAGCAGCTTGTAAGCATCAACAGAAGAAAACCTGACTATAAGAGGATTGCTTACAGCCTGGATTTTGAAGGAAACGATAACAAGAATATACTTTTTGTGGCAGTTGGTAAGAAGGTTGATGCCGAGAAGGTTGCTTCTTCGGTAAAGGATGAACTCAAATCGATCAACAAGAGCATCAAGGTTTCTTACGCAGGCGATTTTGTAAGAGAGGCTGATGCTCTGTCGAAGGCAAGAGAGGCTGACGGCATCGTTTATCTTGTAAGATATGGCAAGACCAAGATGAAGGATCTTATCGATGCGAAGAACAGTCTGGACAGATTTGAAACACAGAATATAGGTGGAATGATCCTTTAATTGTAAAAGAGGTTCTTATGATCAAGCTGGTACTTTTATTTGTATTTCTGCTTATTTTAATATTTATATCAGTGATGGCGTCAAACGGATCAGTGCTGAATCCTCAGTTTCTGTTTATAGCCGGTTTTGCGCTGTCGGTAGGTTATGCCTTTTTCTACGTAAGTGAGATGAAGCTTGAACTCAGTTCCGAAACGTTTTTTATCCTTTTTATGGGTATCTTTACTTTCTTCGCGGTATCGCTTTTCTGTCAGAAGATCAGCAGAGTACGAGAGAAAAGGTATGTTGAGGATGACGCGGCAGAGAGCTTCTCTTTTGTTAAAGGTTCGGAGAGAGTGAGTATAGATTTCTGGAAACTTATCATCTTTCTGATGGTTAATCTATGCTGCGTTGTTCTTTTTATACGCTATCTGCGCGAATTTTCCGGAAAGAGCAGCATAAGTGCGGCTATCAGATATTTCGATTATGCCAAGAAATTTACAGACAAAAATGTTGATGTTCCGGGACTTGTATCAGTCTTCAGAATGGCTTCCGCAGCCATAATATATATCTGCATCTACCTGCTTGCACATCAGATCGTACATTGTTACAAGCAGAACAGACTGCTGATCTACGGAAATATACTTCTGAGTCTGGTCAATACGATCCTTTCGGGTGGAAGAAGCGGTATAATCGAATACATATTTGCTTTTGCGCTGATGGCATATTTTATATATAAAGCAAAGTATGATTTCAAGAGAAAGATACCAATGCGAGTGGTAGTTTTTATGATACTTGCGGTACTTATCGCAATCCCTGTTTTCTATATTTCGGCTTCACTTATGGGAAGAGGAAAGCAGACGGATATCTTTCATTACATATGCATATATCTGTCAGGCGAGCTGAAGAACTTTGATGTTTTTATCAGAAAAGGAGTATTCGGCACGAGTCTCTCGAACTCGCAGACGCTTGTCGGCCTTAGACAGACGGTACTTCCGAGCTTTGGAATAACAGGATGGGATGCAAAGCTTGACCTGCCTTTCTATGATGTAAACGGATTCAGCACAGGTAATGTTTATACAATATTCTACATGTTCATGTACGACGGAGGCTACAGGGCGCTGTTCTTCTTCACGATACTGATGGCTCTTCTGGCCAGTCTGTCATATAAGTTTATAGTTGATCGCAAATATAGAAAATACTATGGTACAATAAATCTTCCGCTGATCATTTATTCACAGATCGCATTTGCAGTACTGTTCTCTTTCTTTTCTGACAGATTCTACGAGCTGATACTCGATCTTGCGGCGTGGCGAAAAACTGTAGTTCTGATCGTTTTCGTGTGGTTCGCAACAAGGTTCAAATTTACGACCAGTAACGAGACAGTTATGCTGATGAACAGAAAAGAATTTATATTAGTTAAAAATATGTATACCATCAGGAGTGGAAAAGAAGTTGAGTGAAGCAGTGAGTGTCAAAAGCAATAAAAGAAGAGTGACCTGGGTGGACATAGCCAAGGGACTGTGTATGTTTGTGGTGATCTCTGCACATACGGCTAAGCTTGGTTCGGACAGCAAGCTGGCACTTGATTACAGGGCTGCAGCGATGTCCTTTCATATGCCGCTTTACTTTATCCTGAGCGCGTATACCTTCAGGTTTTCAGAAAATATGGCGCAGTTCAAGAAATCAGTGATAAGATCAGCCAAGCATCTTCTGATACCGTCGGTTGTGATATTTATCCTGAGAATATTCCTCTATGACGGAATTACTCTCAGCAACATAGATAACATAGCTTACTGGAAAGAAAAGGCGCTGAGTTTTCTCTTCGCGAGCGGTGTCAGCACTAAGTTTGCAGGTAAGGAAATAATGGAGTTCGGAATGATCTGGTTCCTTGTTGTTCTCTTCGCAAGCCGCGCGATATTTGATTATCTGCATCTTGTTTTCGAAGAAAAACAGTTCTTTGCGGTCTGCATGATATGTTCTGTTGCAGGAGTCGGACTCGGAAAAACAACAACGACATTTGTATGTTTTGATATCTCGCTTGCAATACTTCCGCTTTTGTATTTCGGTTACAAGCTGAAAGGGATGAACTTCTCAGACAAGTCGACACTTATTATTCTCCGCGATGCTCTGGCGTGCATGGCACTGTGGGGATTTCTGGTATATATCACATTGCCGGATTACAGGAAAGTATCATATCTCGAGCTTGCGCCGAGATTATATCCGATATATCCGCTGTGTTTCATCATAGCTATATTTGGAACAATCATGTTCTGCAAATTCAGCTGCCTGATGGACAAGATACCGGGTGTGAACTATGTACTCAGATTTATCGGAAAGAATTCGATGTATCTCTACATGGCGCACTGCCTCGACAGAACATGGGACAAATACTGGGATTTCGGAGATACAAATACGGAAAGAATGGTAATGAGATGCCTGACCGACTTCGGTGTATTTCTTGCATTTATGCTGGTGCTGTGGCTGGTGGGACTTATTATCAAACAGTCGGGCAGAGAAAAAACGGCGGCATAGTAAAGAGCATAGGATAAAAGCATAGGAAACCATAAGAAACGATAAGTATTTTTATTATACAGTAATAGAGAAAGAAGGTTTTGGAGATGGAACAGTTCAGTGAAGTTAGAACTCTGATTCAGAAGAGACATGTTGAGTTACTGAAGAAGCTCAATGAGATATGTGAGAAGCATAAGATCGAGTATTTCGCATTTGACGGAACACTGCTCGGTACGATCCGACATAAAGGCTTTATTCCTTGGGATGACGATCTTGATATTGCGATGCTGAGAAGTGATTTCGAGAAGCTTCGCCGTGTTCCTGCAGAGGAGTGGGGCGAGGAATATAAGGTTATCGCGCCGGGAGACGATGATGAGGGCGAGATTCACGACAAGATGTTCCCGAGAATCTATCAGATCAAGAGTGTTGTTCAGAGTGATAAGGATGTGCAGTACTGGCACCGCTGGTCAGATAACGAGCCCTGGAGAACTGCTCTGATGTGCGATATATATGTTCTCGATTATACACCGGAAAATGAGAAGGAATATCTGAAAAAACACGGTAAGATCAAGAGATACAGAAACCTCTATAAGATCGTCAAGCTTAAACCGGTATCACCGGACAAATCTCTGAAGAACAGGCTCAGAGCTTTCTGCAAGAGAAGCATCTCAAGACTTTTCAGAATACTCTGGAAGAAGCCATGGAAGACGGTTGATTATTGGATGAGAAGAGAGGCTGCAAAGTGTGACAGCAGGACTACGATAGGCGCGTACTGCTCTTCAGATAAGATCGACATCAAGACATATCCTAAGAAGGATATTTTCCCGCTTGAGAAGAAGCCTTTTGAGGATACATATACATTTGTTCCTAAAAACTTTGATCAAGTGCTTACAGACAAATACGGTGATTACATGACACCACCTCCTAAGGGTCAGAGAGAGCATCTCTCACCATCGTACATCGATCTGGGAGACGGTATCGGACATGTTCTGGCTGAGCCGATTCCGGGCTCGCTTGCTGAGAAGGCACTTGCGAAGTAAGGAGAATAGAAAATGACATTAAGCAGAAGTAAGTTTGACATCCTTCAGGCTATGGAGGAAGCGGGGGGGATCTTGAATTCGGAGGAAATAGCCAAAAGAACAGGGATGCCGGAGGAAACAGTTAAGAGTACCGTACAGGAGCTTGTCGAAGAGGGACTTGTTGTTCTTGAAGGGAAAATCACTGATAAAGGTATCGAGGCACTTGAGCCTTACAGAGTAAAGAGAGCTGTATTTATCGCAGCGGGCTTTGGTTCGAGACTTGTTCCGATCACTATAAATACACCGAAACCACTGGTTCGTGTTCACGGCATACGCATCATTGACAGATTGATAGATGCCTGCCTCGAGAACGGGATTAATGAGATATACATAGTCAGAGGATATCTGGCTGAACAGTTTGATCAGCTGCTTTACAAATATCCGATGATCAAGTTCCTGGAGAATCCGACATTTAACGAGGCAAACAATATAGCCAGTTCGCTAATTGCAGGTGATTTGCTTTCAAACGCATATGTCTTCGAGGCGGATCTTCTGATCAGCAATCCGAAGATCATTAAGAAATACAATTACACATCGAACTTCCTTGCTATTTGGAAGGAAAAGACCGATGACTGGTGTTTTGATGTAAAGGACAATGTGATCATCGAGGAGAAAGTCGGCGGAGAGAACTGCTGGCAGATGGTAGGAATATCATACTGGGATGACGAGGCAGGCCGTAACCTGAAGAAGGATATTGCTTCAGTTTTTGCTTCTCCGGGAGGTAAGGATCGTTACTGGGAACAGGTGCCGCTTGTTTTCTGCAAGGAGAATTATACGGTTGAAGTCAGAGAATGCTTCGATGAGGACATCGTGGAGATCGATACCTTCGATGAACTGAAGGCACTCGATGATGCGTATAATGTTTAAAAAAGCGAGGTAGAATAAAGTGGAATCAATCAAGAGAAATATACTTTTAAACCCGGGACCATCAACAACGACAGATACTGTAAAGTACGCACAGGTTGTACCTGATATCTGTCCGAGAGAGAAGGAGTTCGGCGGACTCATGAAGGGAATCCGCGAGGATCTTGTGAAGATCGTACATGGTGATCTGGAGAAATACACAAGCGTATTGTTCTGCGGATCCGGTACCATCAATATTGATGTCTGCATCAATTCACTTC
>DOVL01000125.1 GCA_003520105.1 Lachnospiraceae bacterium
ATACTTATATATCTCAACCTGAGCAGTACACTTTTCATTGCCATAATTCTGGCTATCATCATCGGTGTATGCATAGCATTATACATTACAAGAAAGAGACTCAGAGTAAGATAGTTTTGTTTTAAATCGAAGTTTATTGACGGAATAAGGGAGAAACCGTATGGGCGCTATAGTTGATGGAATTTTAAGCGGAATAAAAAGTTTATTTAATGCCTTTCTGGATTACTGTTTATGGGCAGTCCTGTACTTCATAGAGATCGTAATGCTGTTTTGCGTTGATCTTCTTGAAGACGTCATGATCATATTTACAGGTGAGAAGGAAGTTACATATGGCAAAAGCAAGATGGCGCTTATTGATGTCTTCTTTAACCATGATACCATCAGAGGTATATACGCCGGAATCGGTATGATAGGAATCGTTTTCGCCTTCGTTTTCGCTATATGGGCTGTTATTAAGAGAACAGGTGATCTGAGAGGTAAGCAGCAGGGCGTTACACTTGGTTCGATAGTGGGAAACCTCCTGAAGAGTATAATTCTTATCTTCTCGATGCATGCGATCGTTACACTTGCACTTGAGACTACCAACATACTTACCCAGCAGGTAAGCTATGCGGTAAGTAAGGGTGATATGTTTACTGTCGGTGAGGATCATATTGAATTCTACGAAGATGATTACGCCGCGATGGGACGAATCATAAATACGCTTGGCAACTATTCACTAAACCCGTCCTACCGATCCAGGTACAATATAAATGCCTGTTATAATGATATTCGATCGGATATAGAATATCTGGCCGGGCGTGGCGTATTTGACTTCCATTATATAGACAAGGATACTGACGGTGACAATATACCGGAGCCAACCTGGCAAAGTATAATGGAAAAAATAGCCAATGCATACAACTACAAATATGAAGCTCCGCTTGATGCATATGATGATGCACTTTCGGCAGCTATACTTTCGGCTATGGATACACTTCAGAATAACCCATATGTAAGAGTTCTGAAGACCTATTCAAGAGATGAATATACATACGAATACGAAACAGACAAGGATGGTTCGTATGTTCCTCTGAACAGGATCATCTTCCTTACAGGAACGATGGGAAATGTTTTCGGATCAGGTGCTGCGAGAAATGATGTATTTAACAAGGAACCAAAGTTTACGGATGGTGCAAGACTTCCTTTCTATATAGGAGAGAAGAGTATATACAGTTATGGTCAGGTTCGAGCAACATTTAATCCTGCACCGTGGAAGACCAATTATCTGGTAGTTGTTTTCGCTTGTGGCGGACTTGTAATGGAGATGGTAAGTATAATCCTTACCTGCGGTGTAAGAATCTTCAACCTGCTTGCGCTGTATGTTGCGGCACCGCTCGCGATATCATCGATGCCTCTTGATGACGGCGGAAAGTTCAAGCAGTGGTCGACAGCATTTGTTATCCAGCTTCTCGGAATAGTTGGTATGGTGCTTTCGCTGAGACTCTTCTTCATGGTATTGCCTATTATATGGAGCCCTCAGCTGACGGTTTCAAGCAATATACTTATAGACCTTGTTGTTAAGGTTATTGTGTGCTATATGGCACTTGAATCAGTAAATAAGGTTAACGGTATCTTCACCGGTATCCTTGCCGATAACGCAGGTTATCAGGCTATCTATGCAGGTAACATGAGAGATAAGCTTGAGAACTCAGCAGCAGGTAAGGTTCTTGGTGGTCTTACAGGTACAGGCGTTCTGAAGAATGGTTTCGATAAAGAGAAGAAGGCTGAGAAGAAAGAGAAGGCTGAAAAGGCTCACAGAGCTGAGGTAGATGCGGTTGAGAAGGATATAGCCCATGCAGAGAAGACCGGTCGTCACAGTGCCAAATTCGGTGGCGGCAAGCTTCAGAAGGGCGAGCTTGATAAGATGAAGAACGGCCTTGACTATATGAAGAACGGAAATAAGGGTCAGGGCATGAGTTACAAATCAGCCATGAAGCAGGCCGGTCAGGACGCTAAGAAGGATGATAAGCGTCAGGAGGATATGGGCAAGCTTAAGAAGGCTATTGACTTCGGTAATGAGACAGGTAAGAATCTTCAGACAGGTGAGAACCTTAAAGAAGGTGAACTTGACGCTATGCAGAAGACCTACGATTACATGGATGAAGGCGGTCTCGGTTACTGGGATGCTCGTTCAAAAGCGCTTCAGGATCAGGCTGATGAGGATAAGCAGGAGAAAGAATCAGGCAGGAGAGAAGCCAACGATCCTGGCAGAATACCGCCTCCGGACGTAGATAAAGCAAGATCAACTGCAGAGAAGATGAATGATCTGGATTATCAGCGTCTTTCAGCAGATTATGAATATGCAGAAGAAAACGGTAAACACCTTATTAACTTCGGTAGTGGCGGAGCTGATTACACAGGAGGTAAAGAGCTTAAGAAGGGTGAACTTGGTCAGATGAAGGAAATCCTGAATCAGTACGAACAGATGCATCCGGCCGTTCCTAATAACATGAGGCATCAGGTATAAGGAAGGTAGTATATGAGATTAATCCCGGGAAAAACTAAAGTCAAAATAGAAATATTCAGAAAGGTTACACTTTCCGATGTTATTGTTGGTCTTATTGGCTTAATAGCGGTGACACTCTGCGTAGTGTCATCGCTACCGGGCCGTTGGATCATAGCCATGTTTGTACTGGCTCTCTTCGCTCTGATGCTTTTCAGACTTGATGATGACCCTATGTACGTTTTCTTATGGCATATGCTCCGTTATAAGGCGTATCCAAAGAGATTTTCGAGGGTATTCAGTGACGAACTTATGCTTAAGGGGCGTGATTTCGCCGTGGATATGGTATTTAACGGGGAAGGCGAAAAACCTGTAGTAAATAAAGGAGAGAGTGATCACGTAACACCATCTGAACTAGCTGCAATCATCGGAGGAGAAGAAGATGATGCGGCCTTTTATGCTGCTCTGGAGGAAGCTAAGAAAGGCGAGACATTGGAAGGTGCTTCCGAAGTAACGGAAACTGAGACGGCTGAGGCTGCTGAAGAATCCGCAGAGGCTGTGACGGAAGCAGAAGAGGAGTCATCAAAATCCAAGAAGAAGTCCAAGAAGGACAAGAAGAAAAATAAAACAACAGAGACCAAGAGTGCGGAAACTAAAACCGCAGAAGCTAAAACGGCTGCAGCAACCGGCGCCCAAACGGCTGGCTTAGGCCTGTCATCAAGCGCAATGCAGAAAACTGCGATCGGTCCACTTCTTGAGTCAATGGGAGCTGCCAAGGAAGCGTATTTGAAGGCTCCTACAGAGGCAGAAAAGAAGAAAGCTCTGAAGAAACTTATTTCAGAGGAAAACAAGATCCTCGGAGCCAAGAAGGCGACCGAGGAAGAGAAGAATCTGGTCTGGCTCTCGAGAGCAGAGAGAACGGCTGAGAGGAAAAAGGCAAAATCCCAGAAGAAGGATGAAACCGCTTCCCATACCGATATGTCCGAGCTTATGCCTTTCACAGGCATTACAGGTAACTTTATTGAGTATGGCGGAAGATATTTCGGTTCTGTAATAGAGGTGGATCCTATAGAGTTCCGTTTCTTCTCTAAACATAGAAGAAACAACTCTATCGAGGCCTGCTTTGGTAAGGTTCTCAGAGGCTTCCATGGTGATTATGGTGCAAATATAGTTAAGCTTCAGAGACCTATCATATATGATGAATATCTTGATGCAGAGTACGGTAAACTCAGTGCTCTTAAGAAAACATATGAAAGTGGTCTTCTGACCGAGGAAGAATATCAGGCAAGAGTTGAGATACAGTTCGACCGTATCAATGAGGTCAGAGCACTCTGTACGGACGATATGGTTATAGAGGCGTTCTATTATCTTGTTCTCTTCGACAGTGATAAGAGGAGACTTGATACAGCTGTTAAGCAGGCTATTCTCACTCTCGAGCAGGGGGAGCTTACCGTAAGACGTCTGGATTCAAAGGGACTTGCTCTCTTCCTTAAATATTCAAATACACTTGATTTTGACGAAAAAGACATCAATCACATCAAAGAGGATAATTACGCAACATGGGCTATGCCTGAAAGCGTAAAATTCTCAATGAGAAGAACACAGATTAATAACATAATAACTCACAATATGAGAGTTATTAATTACCCTACGGTAGTAGGTGATGCATGGCTCGCAGGAGTTATGTCATTCCCGGGTACCAAAGTAGTTGTTAAAGTAACACCTATGGACAAGACCAAGGCTATACGTGCCATCGACCGTTCTCTTGCAGAACTTCGTGGACAGTACATGCAGACCAGTCTTGATTCCAAGAGTATAGAGTTACAGGAGCATATAGATACATTGTCTTCACTCCTTGTAACACTTAAGCAGGACAATGAGGCTATCCTTTCGGTAAGTATTTACATAACTGCTTATGATGTTATAGCTTCAAATGACAGCAAGCTTCTTCCGGATGATTTTACTACTAATCTTCCGGCCGTTACGGATATGAAGAAGACAGTCAGAAGAACCTGGATGGAAGCCGGCATGAGAGTTTCGGGAATGGACTTCATGCAGCTTCAGGGCTTTATCGGCGGACAGATTTCAGCCTACGATCCGCTTATCAAGGATGCCAGAGGTATTCCTTCAAATACGATCGCAGGTATGTATCCTTGGGTATTTGCCCACATCTCAGATAAGGGCGGCATCAAGCTTGGATCATCAGACGGGGTTCCTGTATTTATCAACTTCTTCAGAAGAGATTCTGAGCGAGTTAACTCCAACATGGTTATCGTTGGTAAGTCAGGTTCAGGTAAATCCTATGCAACCAAGAGCCTCCTTTCCAATCTTGCATCCGAGGATGCCAAGATATTCATCCTCGACCCGGAGAACGAGTATTCCGAGCTTGCACATACATTGCACGGCAAGATGATAAATGTAGGAAATGCTTCTCAGGGACGACTTAATCCGTTCCATATCATTACGGCACTGGATGATGATGAGTCCGAGGGAAGCGGAGCAGGCGGAAGCTTTGCAACCCACCTGCAGTTCCTTGAAGAGTTCTTCAGACAGATACTTCCTGATATCGACAGGGATGCTCTGGAGTACCTCAATTCACTTATCGAGAGACTTTATCTCAATTTCAGTATCACAGCTGAGACCGATCTTTCGGTACTGACGGCTGATGATTATCCGATATTTGATGATCTCTACGATATAGTCCTCTCAGAGTTTGAGAGAACAAATAATGAGTATCTGAGACAGCTGCTCCGTTCACTTGTAAACTACATTTCAAAATTCGCTTCCGGCGGACGAAATGCAAACATCTGGAACGGACCGTCAACGATCACTACAGAAGAAAACTTCTCTGTATTTAACTTCCAGTCACTGCTGGCTAACAGGAACTCCCTTATAGCCAATGCGCAGATGCTCCTGGTACTCAAATATATTGATAATGAAATCATCAAGAACAGGGACTATAATACAAAATACGGCTTAAAGCGTAAGGTTGTAGTAGTAATCGACGAGGCGCACGTATTCATCGATACCAAATTCCCTGTAGCACTTGATTTCATGTTCCAGCTGGCTAAGCGTATCCGTAAGTATAACGGTATGCAGATAGTAATCACGCAGAATATCAAGGACTTCGTAGGAAGCGAAGAGATCGCAAGAAAATCAACCGCGATCATCAATGCGTGCCAGTACAGCTTCGTATTCGGACTTGCTCCGAATGATATGGATGACCTCTGCAAGCTCTATGAGAAGGCAGGCGGTATCAACGAGCAGGAGCAGGAAGACATCATCGGTGCTAAGCGTGGTCAGGCATTTACCATTATGAGCCCAACCTCAAGATCATCCTTCATGATCGAGGTTCCGGATTCTATGGTTGACATGTTTGAGAACCGCAACTTCGTAAGTAATTATTTCTCAGGAACAGACGGCGAGGAGTATTGGGAGGATTTCGTTGCTGAAAGCAGAGAGATCCATGATTCAAACCTTTCCGACAGACGTATTGCAGAGAAGAATAAGCAGGAACATAAGATGAACAGGAAGCATGATACCGGTTCAGGCATCAACTTCGTGGACTATCTTAATGAACATGATACACCTTCTATCGGTGGCATAAGCATCGAGGAGGTCAGCGCTGAAGAATTCGATGCACCTTCTTCAAGTATTAATTCTGAAGAGGTTGTTGAGGAGCAGAAGCCTTCAGCAGTTGAGAGATATATGGATGCTGAAGAGGTCGTTAATCGTAAGGAATACGAGATGGCAGTCGGCAGAGTTGGTGGAATAAGCTTCCAGGAAATCTCGGCAGAAGAAGCAGATCAGCTGGCTTCGGATGTTAATGAGAAATCGGCACGTAATACTGATGAATACGATTCAAATGGTTCATATATCTTCACTGCGGATGATTTTGCACCATCCAGTGTTGAGGAGGAAGTTCCGAAACAACCTGGGCGTGAATCTGTTGCATCAGCAGTTTATGAGTCTCCGGTACAGACGGTTGCATCATCGGCTGCAGGTGCTGAACATGTGGGAGTATCTAAGAATTATATTGACCAGACTCTTGAACAGTTCAAGGAAACTCTCCGCCAGGATATGGAAAGGGAGCTTGCCGAGAAGATCAAATGGATCACGCTTGGAGCAGGACTTGCTACCGGTAATGCTAACTTTGTAGCAGCGGCAGGAGGCGGTACGGCAGCCGGAAGTGCAGTTGCGGGCAGTGCAGTTGCAGGCGGTACGGTTGCAACAGGAAACACAGTTACAATGACTCGTGGTACAGCAGCTTCTTCAGACCTTGATGATATAGAAGAAAGTCTGGATATGAGTCTGTCAGGCGGCATCGACGACTTATCACTTGGCGAAGAAGATGAAGACTTCGGATTCGACGAGGAAGAAACAGAAGACCTTGATGTTGAAGAAAGCGATTCTCTCGGATTTGGCGATGAAGAAGACGAAGATGAAGAAGACTTCTCACTCGGTGATGAAGATGAAGAAGACAGCTTCTCATTTGATGAAGAAGATGAGGAAGATGACGACTTCTCATTTGATGAGGAAGACGAAGATGAAGATTCTATGGATGATAATGATGAAGAGGATGAGTTCTCATTCGATGAAGATGAGGATGATGACGAAGATCTTTACTCAGACGATGAATCTGAAGAATATGAACCTGCTCCGTTCCTGTTCTCAGAACTACTTGCGGAGGCAGCGGAGGAATATGCTGATATGGATATAGAAGAGAGAATGGAAGAGATGGGCGAGGATGTTATGGAGATCACTCTCGAAGATCTTATCTCGTACATCAAGAAGCAGAGAAAGAAGAAAAACGCCTGATCATAACGAGGACAGGTTAAATATGATTAATTATTGATACTCAGGAGGATAAAGAAAATGGATATTAAGCTTGTGAATAGAGGCGATACGGGCGAGCTCCTTATGTCAGGAGATCTTGATACTAAAACTGCAAGGGATGCAGATATGATTTTTTCACAGATGGCAGACAGATTTAAGAATCTGACCCTTAACATGAAGGATCTTGAATACATATCCAGCTCCGGACTCCGAAGCATCCGTAATCTGTATATCAAGGTAAATCAGAACGGTGGAAAGCTTGTTCTCACAAATGTTAACGAGAATGTTATGGAAGTTTTTGAAATGACAGGACTTGCAGGACTTCTGAATATCAGATAGAACAAGGACTTGTCAGATTTTTGGAGAACTATAAATAATATTTTGTTCCTTGTTGCGCTTTCGTTGCACCTGTCATGATAAGATGGAAGCGTAATGAGGGCATAATATGTATGTGCTCACATATATTACGGTGGTTTTGGTAAAAAACTGCCAGAAAAAAAGGTGAGTTGTTATGGACAGAAGAAAAGTGACAGAGAGAATCATGAAGAAGCTAAAAGAGGGATGACTATGATAAAGAGAGGATTTATAAAAAGAATAGCGGCCGTTACGGCACTCTCGTTTATTCTTACCGAGTTGCCTGTCTTCCCGGCGTCCGGAGTTTATGCCGCAGAGGAGAAGAAGGTAGAGGGAGAGTCGTCATATCTGTCTTATGACTTGTATGATGAGTATGGTCTGAACTTTGATTACGATTATTCGGTTGACAATGGAGCGACCGGTGCGGGCGGCAAGATCTATTATGATCCGGATTCAACAGAGCAGACGACCGAGGAAACAACCCAGAAACTCAATGCGGACGGCAATATCATACTCGATGATACGTCAAAGGTTGAGAAATACTCCGTAACACCTGATGAAGCAGATGCAGAACAATATTCGGATTATGGTGCGATAAGCGCATGGAAAAACAGAAGTACTGTAAAGGCTCCTGAGAATACCTACTGTATGCATATCGGAACCGGCGCCGCCAAGGGAGATACGATACTCTATTTTGAGATCATGTATACCGATATGAAGAATCAGTCAAGGACACAGTTTATATTCCCTTCACTGGATGCGCAGGACAAGAGTGATTCGATTCTTAAGTACGGAGCTAACGGTAAAGATATTAATGATACCTATGGAACACAGATGCTGAAGCAGTTCAATTATGGCGAGCAGGTTGCCAATGAGAACCCTCTCGGAGATTGGACAGTTCAGGATTATGTATTTCAGACTGAGGCAGAGATCCAGAATGTCGATGGTATCAAGTTCTATCTTGCACAGGGCAGCTGGACTATACAGGGTCTCGAGATTTACAAGGTTGATGAATACAAGGGATATGAAGAATACGGAATGGTTTCCGGAAAGAGATTCCTTGATTTCAAGGGCCGTAAGATCGCAGCGGTAGTCAAGACCAATTCCGGAACACTTACTTACTCAACATCAGGCGCAGATGCTGTTGTCGAAATCGGTGAGGATGAGAGTGTAAATGATTACGCAGTTATCAATAATTATAACGAATATGATGAAGGCGTTGATAAGGATTATGCTGTTGAGAAAAGCGTTTTAAGCTTCAGAATGGATTTTGTGGATCAGATCGATGGTGGTCTTGAAACATTAATTAATCCTGCAGCAGCAACCAATGAAGCATTTAAAAAGAATATTGTTGAAGATATAGTTATAGAGTTCCAGTACAAGGATAAGAGCGGATGGACCAGAAAGGTTGCACTTCCGGTACTCCTGAGCAGTTACGGCAGTCTCCTTGAGAAAGAAAAGAACGGAGTCCTTATAGGTTTCGCACAGCGTGGTGACACACTTGCTTTTTCCGGACTTTATCCTGAAATCGATTATATAGTCGGAAATGTCACTATGTATGTAGGTAATTCTGCAAGGAAGAAGCTGGATGATAATGGTATCTCTGTTGCCAAATCAACAGATGATATGAAGAATACTCTGACATCCCTGAATAGTGATGATATTCAGGTGGCGGGCATCTCCTTCTCAAGAGGCGGATGTATGCCTTATATCCAGGATGGTATAGACAGTAAGGGAAATAAGGTTACGGGTGCATCTCTTGATTACGCTTTCCAGAACGGTACGTATACTTATTTTACAACCACTGATGAAAGAGGACGTGAGATCAAGCAGGGTGGTAGAGAAACCTTTAAGCTTTCGGCTTATAAGGAAAATGCTCCGCTTGTGGCGTCTCAGTCGGTTAAGAACAAATACCTTGTTACTGTAACAACAAGTAATATAGCAAGAACCGGTACCAAAGATGATGTAACGATGAGATTCAAGTATCAGACTCGTGCCGGACAGCAGAATAAGACAGCTCTGTATAATGTCAAAACAGCAGCTGTTGATTTCCTCGGAACATGGCCGTCAACAAGCGGAACAGATTTTATCAAATCAATTGCTCTTACTGAGGGCAGCACGGTTGAATTCCTTATTGATGCGATAAATCTGAAGCAGTTCTTGTCAGCGGATATCACTCTTTCAGGATCTGACGAATGGCAGCTCAACAATCTCAGTATCGATTATGTTGAGAGGTTCCAGAAGAGAAGAGCTTATCTTGTTGATACCGAATCAAACGGAGTTGTGACACACTACTGGATTGACAGATCCCTGGTATCTGCACAGATATTTAATATGAACGGATCTGCAATAACAGTTGTTGATAAAGATGGAAATCTTGTCAGAAAAGACGGCAGCAAGATCGAAAACGGTAAGACACAGGCTTTAGATAAGGATGGTAATCCTATCTATATTGATACCGATGATGTTGTTTCAGGAAGAGCAGTCGGTGATTCACAGTTCTTCGGCGGAAAAACAGGATATACCTTCAACTTCACAGATGGTGATATAGAGAAGGTCGAGAAGATTGACTATTCTGACGTACGTTACAAGATGACTTACGAGCAGACGGCAATTGACTGGGGCTTCTTCGAGAAAGATAAGATATATGACGTATCGGTAAAGGTTGCCGATGATCCTGATTATGATAATGGTGACGGCGACTCGGGTTCAAAGAACTACTTCTATTTCCAGCTTCTCTTTGAGAATGGTAAAAAGAGTGCTTATGTTCTTGCAAACCAGCAGCTTACATCCGATGGTTTCAGATCGGGCAAGACAGAAACCTTCTCAATCGCAACAAACAGAAATTACGGTAAGGTTACCGCAATCCGTATAATTCCTGAAGACCTTTCAGAGGATTCGGATGTATTTGATAAGTTAAATATCGAGAAGATCATGGTTACCGAGGCAACCAACGGCGGAGCATACATGAGTTATGTTATTGATAACGTCGGATGGATCGAAATCGATTACCGTGATGAGATGGAATCGGTTGTTCCGGGCGGACAGAAGGCCAGAACAGCAGAAGAGATCGCACGCAGGTTCCCTGTTACCAACATGCAGAAGTCAGTCAGACTTCTCTGCGAGATGGTTACACTTCCTTGGGATAATGATTATCTTCAGTTCCAGGGTTCGGTAATTGCAGAGATTACTTACGTCGATGCAAGTACAAATAAGATACAGACCGCATCCTTTGATGTGGTTCAGTATATAGCCGCTTATATGAATAAATCGGCTAAATCGGTAGAAACATCGACCGATCCGAATTCGCAGTTGGTTAAGGCCGCGGGTCTAAATACCATATCGGATCCGGAATGGATGTTCAGACCGAACCATACAGACAGATTTATCATGCCTGCCATTGCAGACCTGGGATCGATCAAGAGCATACAGTTTACTGCTCAGACAAGAAACGGTTATCCGGCAATCTGGAACATAGGGCAGATAACGATATCACAGATAGTAGAAGACAGCGGATCTCTTCAGCTTACCACTAACGAAGAGTATTACAGAGATATTGAGACTCAGGAACTTTGTATAAGTACAAATACCAAGGTTATCTCAACAACTCTTCCGATAGGTAAGGCTCAGAGAACACCTAAGATCAACTTTACTGATAACCAGATCGTCTGGGTATCGGACGAGTGGGCAACACCTGTATCGAGAATACCGAATGCAGCTGATGATACGGTTAATATTTACCTCTATCCGACAGCAAGTTCAAGGAACATTGACGGAGTGAGTCCTAATATTACTTATCAGTACGGCGTTCCTTTCTCAAAATACATGCAGGTAAGCTTCGACGGAATGTACGCTGCAAACAGCGGAACCAAGGATGCAGTATTCTATGTTAAAGGACTTAATACCGCCGATTTTGTAAGCTCGGGCAAATTGACCCTGCAATGTACAAGTACGAAGGTTTCCTTTGACTACGCAATCGTCCAACATATGAGGGGCGATGTCGTGATAGGTACCTATGAATATAATTTCATGGATTCATCAGCGGTTCTCGGAGTTGTTGCAACACCGTCGAAATCGAATATGAATACCAAGAAGACCGCAGAGAAGCTTGTTCTTCAATTTGGTAAGGAAACCGAGAAACAGGAACTCATACAGGAAGAAAATGATATAGCAGTCTGTGTTCATTATACATCACTGCTTGATCCGACAGGAACAGAGTACAGCACGTCATATGTCTATATGACTGATCAGGGCTACTCAAGTATATCCGAAGGACTTCTGGCAGAGATCGATTTCAACGAAAACTTCGTTGATGAAGTTACCGGATACAGTATAGCTGCATATGGTAACCTGAAGGGAAATATCATAGCATCGGCTGTTTATGCATATGATGTTATTGAAACCAGCACAAGCGTGGTAACCTTTGAAGAGTATCCTACAGAGACAGTATTTAAGAGCTATTCACCTGTTGTTGATAATTCGAGAAGCTTTACTCTTTCAGAGAGTCTGACCAAGAGAAGGTCTAAGAACAGAGAGTACTACGGACCTGATAGTGCAACACCTATAGAGATGCATATCACAACACTTGAAGGACCTAAGCAGAATAAACAGGGTCAGATAGCTAAGATAAGAGCTACATTCAATTATAAGGATTATAAGGATACTATAGTAAGCAAGACATACGATGATATTACTCAGTATATAATAGCCGGTGATGACGGCAAGGAAGCTTCAACAGTTGCTGAGACCAGAGATGACAGACTGAACAGGATCAAGACAAAGCAGTTTATTTCAGGCAAGACTCAGGTAGTCAAGATATTCCTTGAGGATATGGGCAGTGACTACGACCTCATATCAGTTGATATCTTCCCATACTATGAAGAACTTAAGACTGATAAGGATATCATGGATGTGGTCGAGGATGCAGCTAATGAAAGAGACGATGCAACAAATGCCGAGATAGAGGCTTCACAGAATGGTACTACTGTTGATGCCAAGGTTGAGGATCCTGATAATCCGAGTGCCGAGACCATTCTTGAAGATACACTTACAAACGGTGATGTTTCATGGACTATCCAGTCTGTAACAACATACAGAGCTGACAGTACCGAGGAAAATGGTGATATACTTCCTCTTAAGAGAGAGAATATCAACCAGAAGTTCTCAGGACTTCAGCAGGGTGGAACGCTTAAGTTTGACGGTGCTTCACTTATAACTTCTATAGCTAAGAATGGTAATGGTGACAAGACTATAGCAGGTGAGCCTGTAAATTACCTCGCTAAGAAGGATGATCTCTTCACAGGTAAGGCTGTAGTAACAAACTCTACCGAAGGCTTTACGGTACATGCATACAGAATGGTTGGAGAAGCAAGAGATGATGTGACAGAAGAGAACGTCGTTGTAGATCAGAAGGCAAATAAATTCTGGTTCGTTGTTCCTGAAAGCAAGGATCCGTACAGCGATACAGTTTATCTCCTTGAGATATCACCAACTGAATCACCGGATGTAGTTGACAAGGTGATCATTACGGTTGAGAAGACCAAGAATGCCGGCGATGCCGCAACAGAGAAGACTACTGAGGAATCAACGGAGAAGTCAACCGATAAGTCAACTGAAGAAACAACAGAGTCCGGTACTGAAGGCGGAACAGAAGACGGTACAGAATCAAATACAGAGGATACTACTGAAGAAAACAGCAGTTCTCAGACAGATGATGGTCTTCCTTATACACCACCGGTAGAAAACAACTAAAGAGGTTATGACATGAATAAGAAAAAAGTGATCATAATTGTTATATCCATAGTTATCCTTCTACTTGCAGCAGGCCTTATCTTCTTCCTCTCTAAGGGGAAGAAGAAAGGCGGCAGCAAGGAGACGGAGCTTTTTGCCGAGACAGACTATCCTTGCAAATATAAGCAAGTGAAGGATGGACTCGAGATCACGCTGGACGGCAGCAAAACACCTGAACTCTCGTGGGAGTATGAGATATCCAACCAGTACGCTGTGGATGTCGCAATTAAGGACAAGGAGAAGAATGGAAAAGCTACGTTCAAGATCACCGGTAAGGGTGGCGGATCAACTAATGTGATATTTAAGAGAGTATATCAGCTTGCTGGAAAAAGCTATGATGCGGCAAAGATCGAACTTATATTATTTGCTCTTCAGAATGATAACGGCGGCTATGATATCACTGTATCAGAACTGGCTACCCAGAATTCAGCAAGCATGGCAGAGTTTGCAACAGATACGGAATATCCTTTCATGATCAAAACAGATGACAACGGGATGACAACGATCGTTTTTCCTAACGGATCCTATGATTGGATGTATTATGACACGTCAGGGAAAACAGGATACAGTATTTCACACAATATTTCCGAAGGGTCTGAAACGTTTTATATAAACAGCCTGATCTCATATGAAGATGAGAGTGAAGCTACGACTGAAGCTACGACTGAAGCAACCACAAGTGTAAGTTCGTCAGACGAAAGCAGTAGTGAAGATACGTTTGAAGTGCCGGCAGAAGCACAGAATCTTCCGGAAAATACATCAGTTCTGGTAAGCAAGAATCTGGGACTCACGGCATATATCAAATATGAAATCAGCAGTGAAGGGATTGTAACTCTTACACTTACTGATAAGCCGAAGGATAAATAAATACACGAGGTGAATTTAGTTGATTTCGAAAAAGTATAAAAGAAATCCGATTCTGTTAGAAGCAAGACATTTTTTACTTAATCAGGTCGAGATGGCCGATAACGGTCATCTCGTTGCCCTGAAAGAGTGGAAGATGAGGAGCTGGGGAGCAGCAGATGGCGCTCAGAAGGTCAGAACACTGGGAATAAAAGCTAAAAACTATTACTATGATCCTGTCCATATCAACAATACCAAGGCGGTTTATGAAGCGGGCAAGATCATGAACAGCATAGGTCGCATGGTCGATTTTGAAACAAAGAAGGATTCTGTCGCAAGCCTTGTTAAGCTTTATATCTTCTATCCGACAGTTCTTCTTTTTTTTGAAAATGAAGATAAGGAACTTCAGCTGACTATATTTACTCCGAGAAGTATAACAAGCGGTCTGGCTGTATTCTTCTCAAGAAGGAAGTTTGAGAAGGAGATGGACGAACTCATCGAAAGAAACCTTGATAAGAAGGAAAAGTCAAAAAAAGAAAAGGACAATGAAGAGGAAGAAGATGAGATCGATCCTGATGGCCTTCAGGTAGCAGACACGGGTGAGAAGAATAAGAAAAAAAGTCTGTTTAAGAAGAATCAGGTTGTTTATGTTCCATATGACTTTGGTTCTGATGATTCAGGTGATTCGGGGGACGAGACTGAACTTGCAGATGACGAAGAAGAATATTGGGATGGAAGTAACTGGGTGATAGTTAAAAAAGATGAATTTGATGATTAAGGAGGGGTGAAAAGGTATGGTGGAAAACACAAATGATGGTGTTATGGGGATTAGTGCAATTGAATGGGATGAAGACTCTGATATTGAGATGAGGATCAGTCCTGACGGAACCTCGATAGTAATTGATGCGGTCGAGGATTCTATAGATTTTATACAGGATTTCATCAAGAGAAAGCTTCTCTCGTATGGCTGTGAGAAGAAGCCGCTTATGCAGATAAGGCTTGCGGTTGAAGAAATATTTGTAAATATTATTTCCTACGCATACAGACCTGATATTGGTAAAGCCGAGATATATGTAAGTGTTTCGGAAGCACCGCTTTCCGTAACGATTCTCTTCATGGATGCAGGTAAGCCTTTTGATCCGCTTGCAAGACCTGATGCAGATACTTCGGGCAAGATGTTCATGGAACGTCCGGGTGGCTTCGGTATCCTGCTCGTAAAAAATACGATGGATGCCGTGAATTATGAGTATAAGGACGGCAAGAACATTCTGAGCATAAAGAAGAATCTGTAGATTGGTCCGATAAAACCGGAAAGATCGCGTAAAATGAATATTAATTATAAGCCGGAGGCGTAAAGTGAAAGCAATTCGCAGGATATTTAATAAGTTTTTTTCAAATATATACGCAGTAATGATAGGCATGTTTGTCATATCATTTACTATCTTTGCGATCATTGTTGAGGGTGTAGGCTATCTGGCATTTACGAGTTCTTTCACGGAGGAATACAAGGAATCCGTATATAAGTCCGACCTGGTTGCCGCAAACTATATGGAAGATCTGACAGAAATCGACAAATGGCAGGCTGTAGGAGGCAGTATTCTTGATAAATATTATTATGGATATTTCCTGGACTACCAGACTTATGATAAGGAATTTGATTATGAGAATGTTGAAAAATCAGCAAAAATACTTTTTGATCAGATGGGGATTACGGACGAGGAATTAGAGGCCATAGATAAGAAGCTTTTCACGGATTATGATAAAATTCCTGAACCGGGTGATCGTAATTATTATACCAGGATGTACTATACCATAGAAAGCGTCGCATATGCGTACAGCAACATTAAACAAGACCTCTATCTGCTGGCTAATTCACAGAATCTGTCAGTGATATATTTTATCATACCTGATAAAGATTATAAAACCTATACATCTATAATAAACTGTCCGGGAGCAAAGAGCGGATACACTCCGTGGGAGCCGGGATCGAAGCACGATACGTCCCCGGGAGGCTTTGAAGAGGCTTTTAAGAGGATATATGAAGAAGGTTCCGAGAAAGAGATAATAGTAAGGGATAAAGACCTTAATGGAGCAAAACCGCATGTTACGGCAATGGTTCCGATATATGAAAATAACGCCGAAACGGTTAACAAGGACAAGATAGTCGGAGTTCTCTGTGCACAGAGATTCATGGACGAACTTATCACATCGAGACGTAATTTTGTTCAGGGTGTTTCGGCTATAACCGTAATGCTCCTGATAATCCTTACGGTTCTGGTAATTAGATTTATTAAAAAGAGAGTAATTGTACCACTTGAGAAGGTTTCCAGGGAGGCAGAGAGATTTGCCCATGAAACTTCAAGAAGTGAGGATTCTACATTAGCAGAGAATGAGGGGACGATCCGAGAGATCAAGTCCCTTGCATCAGCCATCGAGAAGATGGAGGATGATACACTTAAAAATATCGATGAGATCACAAATATGACAAGAAACAGTGAGAGGATGGGCTACGAGGTGTCCCTTGCTTCTCAGATACAGCAGGGCATGCTTCCTGTTAAGGAGAAGGATCTTAAATATGATCCTAGATATGATGTGCATGCGCTGATGGATCCGGCCAAGGAGGTCGGAGGAGATTTCTTCGATTTCTTTATGATAGACGACAATCACATCGCGATTCTTGTCGCTGATGTTTCAGATAAAGGTGTTGCCGCAGCATTTTTCATGGCAATCACCAAAACACTTATCAAATCCCGCGCAAGGCTGGGAGGAAGTGCTTCGGAGATACTTACTTATACTGACAGGCTGGTTGCAGAGAAGAATCCTGCAGGTATGTTCGTAACCGTCTGGCTCGGTATAGTAGATCTGAATACAGGTTATGTGAATGCATGCAACGCAGGACATGATTATCCTGCAATAATGACAGAAAGAGACGGATATACGATAGATAAGGTTCAGCATGGTCC
>DOVL01000063.1:0-3515 GCA_003520105.1 Lachnospiraceae bacterium
GCAACATCATGGAACATGATGTTGGTGCAGTCATGGGATTGCAGTTTATCAGTACAGAAAACATTATCTTCGTTGAACATATTTTTATATATTTTCAAGTCGATTTATGGTAAAATAAAATTGGTTTATTATGGAGACCATGAGCGATGGCTCATACATAATTCGTCAAGTACGGATTATGGTGCGAGGAGGGGTATTCACAGAATGAAAAACTATAAATGTGATCTGTATGTTGTCGTAAATCTGACCGGTGACGGAGGAAAGGCTAAGAAAACCTACGCCAGAGTCAGAGAGATACTTAATAAAAACGGGGTTAATTTCAAGACCTTTGCATCAAGATATAAGGGCGATGTGAAGCTCTTTGTAGAGAAGCTGACGGACAGAGTTGATGGTATTATAAATATCGCTGTTATCGGCGGAGACGGTACTATCAATGGAGTAATAAACGGAATAAAGGATTTTTCGAGAACAAGAATAGGAATAATCCCTATCGGTTCCGGAAATGATTTTGCAAGGGGGCTGGGACTTCCTAAGGAAACAGATAAGGCTGTCGGAAGGATACTCAGGGTTCTTAATGATGATAGAAAACGAATGGCAGAGGATGAATCGGACGAAGACTTTGCGGCAGCGGGTAATGGTATAAGCAGTTGCAGAGGAGAGGCATTCTCCTGCAGAGTAAGTCTTGTTGACGTAGGACTTACCACTGTATACGGAGACGAAAATGTGGCACTTATGCTTGGTAAAGCAGCAGGTGTAACTTCCCTTCAGAGACGTTTCGGCATCAGTTCGGGAATAGGACTTGACGCACTTGTATGCAAAAAGCTTGATGGCTCGAAGATCAAAGCTTTCCTCAAACGCTTTGGAATGGGCAGCCTGTCATATATTGTCATGACTGTTATCTCGCTCTTCACAATGGAAAAGAATGATGTGAAGATTTTCTATACTGAAGATGTTGAGGACAGTGATATTACGGCTAAGATCGGTATTTCCGATAAACAGGCTGATCTGATAACCGTAAATGAGACGGTAAATAATAACCGGGTTGAGCGGAGAATAAAGAAACTTATATTTTTCGCTGCAATGAATATGAAGTGCGAAGGCGGCGGAGTTCCTATGGCTCCGAAGGCTGACTTCAGTGACGGACAGCTTTCATGTACGCTTGCCTATGATGTTCCGAAGTGGAAGTCGTTCTTCATCCTTCCGGTACTTGTGATGGCAAAGCATGAGAAGATGAAGAGCTTCATGCTCTTTAATGATAAGAAGGTTGAACTGGTTTCCGATAAGGAGATGGTGGTTCATGTTGACGGTGAATACGGCGGAGAGTCAAAGCATGTAAGCTTTGAGATCCTTCCGGAGAAGCTGATGGTGATCACGGGGTAATAAAGAGATAGTGATGATGGGGAGGTGCTGATATGGTTAAGAGTGAGATGCGTTCGGGAGTGACAAGGAGAAGGTTTATATTTGGCCTGATATTTTCAATCATCTTGTTTAGTGTCATTTCGTACAAGGTGTCGGCTGAAAAGGAATACAAGCTGCCGTTTACACTGACGGCACCGGAGAATGTTTATATTTCATATGAACCGGACAACTATGAGTTTTTTGGCTGCACAGTTTCATGGAGCCAGAATGATTCCATGAGCGAGTGGTTGACGAGGATGGAGGATCCTGAATCACATGACGCGGCTGTCGAGGAGCTTAATGCCATGGGCTATGATGACGTGTGGATAACTCCTCAGCTTGATTGGTCTCTGGACAGTCAGGACGACTGGCATTATAACAAATACTGGGATACTGATGGATATGACGAGGACTATGTTCAGCGTCTCGGGGAGTGGGCGTATATATCATTCCTGCATTACGGCACTAAAACGAATGAAGGTCAGTTTTTCGGATATAAGGGAAATATTGATGATCCGGATGATGTGGCGTGGAATGGCAGCAACGATTATCCGGGCTGGAAGGATGTCCTTAAGGAGGATCAGTATGAGATAATCACAGTTGACGACACAAGGAGAGCTTTTGTTGATCTGACCAAGCATACACTGTACGCTCGTATGAGGTATCTAGTGACTGTAAGACCGACTGACGGCGAGGATGTTAAGATAGCTTCCGACTGGTCGGAAATTGCTTCAGTCGGCAAGGAAGCTTCAAATGATATGGATTTAGTCAAGGATCTGACAATTGAAGCTCCTAAGATCAGTGGTCTCAGAATGACCGACGAGGAGTTCAACACATTTCCGGTTATCGCATTTACGATAGATGTAACGGACAGTATCACGGAGCTTGAAACTGTGCTGAAAGCAAACAGGATTGGTGTGATCTGGCTTCAGACCGAGGCGAGAGTTATGGGCAAGTCGGAATGGACGGAACTTCAGGGTGATATTTCGCTTAAATCCGGTGAATTTAAAATTGACCTTCAGAATCTTGCCGAGGCAGAGGGCACCGTTTCTAAGGATACACCGATTGAGCTTAGAGCCAAATATGTTGTATACGCAAATACATCGACCGAGGGTGGAACGATAGAATCTCCGTATTCGGAAATACTATCATTTGGTTCTCCTGAGATGCAGGTTACCGAGAATACAACGGAAGATGTTACAACCGAAACGACAGGTGTGCTTATAGCAACGCAGGCAACTACGGAGGATACCGTAACACCTGAGAAACCAAAGGAAAAGAAGGATAAATGCTCTCTTTGCGGCTTCTGCCCGCATCCTCTTGGTATATGTATATTTATCTGGATAGTTATACTTGCAGTTATCATATTTGTTGTTGTCTGGATATTGGTTAAAAAGAAAAAGGATAAAGAAAAGTAATATGTGGGTTGCAATTCTAGGCTTATCGCTTGCTGCTGCGGTCGCAAGTCTGTTCTATCTGGTCAGCAGATTTAAGAAATTTCTGTTTATCAGAAAACTTGCCGGAGAGAAGAAGGGGCTGTTTAAGCTCTTCTCATGGCTGATGTTTCTGCCGCTTGTTGTTTATGGTATTTTTGATACGGTTAATGCAATAATAGTTTTGTTACATCTTGCAGTTTTCTGGCTGATCGCCGATGGTATTGCGGCGGTAGTAAGGAATTTCAAGAGGAGACACAGAACGAACAAGACAGACCTGTCAAACGATAATAATACCGACAGCAATCAGTTAGCAGATGAAAAAGATGATGTGACGATTACTGGTTCACCGGATGATTCCGGGATGAAAAAAACAGATTGCTCAACCGGACGAAAGAAACCTTACTGGCTCGGACTCACGGTACTCCTCATCACTGCTGTTTATCTCGGTATAGGCTGGTACAATGCTCACCATGTTTCGATAACCAAATATAAGGTAAATACGGAAAAAGAGATCGGTGCAGAAAGTCTTCGCATAGTGCAGATCACTGATTCCCATGTAGGAACAACCTTCGATGGTGAAGGCTTTGCGGAGCATATGAAAACGGTTCAGAACCTTGAACCGGACATAGTTGTTATTACCGGTGACTTTGTTGATGACGGTTCGACGAAAGAGGATCTTAT
>DOVL01000063.1:3569-3719 GCA_003520105.1 Lachnospiraceae bacterium
GAGGATCTTATCAGATCCTGCGAAGCACTGGGTGAACTTAAAACAAAATACGGAGTATATTTTGTTTACGGAAATCACGATAAAGGATATTTTAATTCACGTGATTTCACTGCCGAAGATATAGAGACAGAGCTTAGTAAGAATAATGTT
>DOVL01000209.1 GCA_003520105.1 Lachnospiraceae bacterium
TAGAGTCTTACGGTTGCTGTTATCGCATCCCTTGCATTTACCCAGTGGATGGTTCCCTTAACCTTACGCTCTGTAAAGTTATTGCCGGATCTTGTAGCCGGATCATAGGTACAGTGGATAACTGTTACCTTTCCGTTCTCATCCTTCTCGAAGCCTACACACTTAACGAAATATGCGCCCTTGAGACGAACCTCATTTCCAGGGAAGAGACGGAAATATTTCTTAGGAGGTTCCTCCATAAAGTCATCTCTCTCAACATAGAGTTCCTTAGAGAAGGTAACCTTTCTCATTCCTGCATCAGGATTATCCGGATTGTTCTCAATCTCAAACTCCTCTGTCATATCCTCAGGATAGTTATCAATAACTACCTTAACAGGGTCAAGGACAGCCATAACTCTGTCGACCTTAGGCTTGAGATCTTCTCTTATAACATACTCAAGCATCGCATAATCAACAGATGCCTGACTCTTACTTACACCAATAAGCTCCATGAATTTCCTGAGAGCTTCAGGTGTGAAGCCACGGCGTCTCAGTGAAGCGATTGTCACAAGTCGAGGATCATCCCAGCCATCAACGATTCCGTCTTCAACAAGAGCCTTGATATATCTCTTACCGGTAATTACATTTGTGAGATAAAGCTTGGCAAATTCGATCTGCTTAGGCGGATTTTCATACTCAAGCTCAGTTACAACCCAGTCATAAAGCGGTCTGTGATCCTCAAACTCAAGGGTACAGATTGAATGTGTAACACCCTCGATAGCATCCTCTATCGGATGAGCAAAGTCATACATCGGGTAAATACACCACTTATCACCTGTATTATGATGAGTCATTCTTGCAATACGATAGATAACAGGATCACGCATATTGATGTTAGGGCTGCTCATATCGATCTTCGCGCGAAGAACCTTTGAACCGTCAGGGAACTCACCATTCTTCATTGCTTCAAAGAGAGCAAGATTCTCCTCAACGCTTCTGTCTCTGTAAGGGCTGTTCTTACCAGGCTCGGTAAGTGTTCCTCTGTATTCTCTGATCTCATCGGCTGAGAGATCACATACATATGCCTTGCCCTTCTTGATAAGCTTGATCGCTGCTTCATACATCTGATCAAAATAGTTTGATGCGAAGAATACTTCTCCTCTGAAATCAGCGCCGAGCCACTTAACATCGTTTACGATGGACTCAACAAATTCAGTCTTCTCCTTTGTAGGATTGGTATCATCAAATCTAAGATTGAACTGTCCGCCGTATTCCTTGGCCAGTCCTGAATTAAGGATTATTGATTTTGCATGTCCGATGTGCAGATAACCGTTCGGTTCAGGCGGAAATCTTGTTACAATCTTCGCATACTTCCCTTCCGCAAGATCCTTATCAATGATCTGCTCTATAAAATTCTTCGAAACAACAACTTCTTCTTCCATAATTCCTCCAAAGTATATCTATTATCTGTTTCCGGTAGGAAATACTATATCATCATCTGCCTTGGTCTGTACAGTATCTTCGAGAGATTCTTCTACATTTTTTTTGATATTTGCAAATGCGGCAGCTGCTGCACTTACTGTCGGATCAGTACTTCTCGGCTTCTGATTAAGTGTACCACTGCTTACCGGACGAGAGTTTGCTGACAGACGCTCTGTAGAAACATCACTTATCACATCGGAAATATCAGTAGTGTTCTGCTCAGCCTCGTTGGCAATCTCTCTGTATTTTTCCTCTTCGATAACATCAAAGGCTGAATCGATACCGTAAGGTCTCGTCTTCATAGCCGCCTCACGAGCCGACTCTTCAGCAACAGGCGGAACATTAACACTGCTGTTATTATCTATCGCATCCTCAAGCTGGATACCGATGGTATCATCAGTAACCTTTGAAGGTCTGTAATCATCTGCCATGAGACCTGAAGCTGTAACTTCAGTTGCTTCGATAACTTCCGAATAATCGATCTTGCCTGTTACACCGCCATCATATTTCTTGATCGGTGTAGGCTCACTGTAAGACCGGATTGCATAGTTATCAGAACTATAGTTGTCATTCATTACACCGTCTGCATAAGCCGGCTCATTAACAGGCTGTGCATACTCCTCTGCATATTCTGCTGCTGTCTCTTCAGCATAACCGGTTTCTGCGTACTCCTCAGCATTGCCGGCTTCTGAATATTCAGCGTCAGAATACTCCGCATCGGAATACTCCTCATTAGAATACTCTGCATCGGCAGCTTCTGCTTCCTCGTAATACTGCTCAGCTGCTTCTGCTCCCTCAGAATAGTTTTCTGCTTCTGCTGTTTCAGCAGGCTGCTCGGCATATTCCTCAGAACCGCTCATTGTTCCTTCCGGGTACTCATCAACTGCCTGTGCTTCGTTATAAGCTTTTCCAGGATCATCAAAGAACTCATCGGTCTCCTTCTCTATTTCCGGAGTTTCCTCTTCACCATAGTCAACCTTCTTGGTGCGTTTTTCTTTCTTCTCCTGCTTTTCATCATCCTTATCGTCATCCTTGTTCTGGGCATTGCCGAGACGGATAACAAGGATTATTGTTGCTATACAAAGGAGAAGGAACATTGCAGTCATGCCGATAAGCATGATCTTCAGATTCTTCTTAGAGAAGAAGCCCTTATCCTCAACCTTCTTGGTATTATCAATAACGATAGTATTTACCTTTTCGGTAGTAGCCTGTGTTGTAACCTCTGTGGTCGCTTCCGTAGCAGGTGTCAGTTCAACGTATCTCATAAAATTCTTCTCTTTTGCATCATAGAGATAGTACCATGCATCACCGCCGTCTACAAGAAAGGCATATACGAGGTAAATATTCTTATCAGTGTTTGAAACATATGCTTTATATGTCTGATCACCGAGCTTAAGTTCAGTTTCGGTAAAATCAGGAAGCATAAATGAGCTTGTTGAAGGATAATCAACTATCACATATCTCTGAGCCTCTGAAGAATACTCCTGATATTTCTTCAGGTAGCCATCCTTTTCATCGATGTAATACCAGGTTTCTACAGCCTTTCCATCCTCACCTTCAGCATCATTCTTAACTGCAAGGCAGATTACCTTAACCTTCTTGCTTGGTGACTCATATGCTTTAACAGTCCATTTTTCGTATTTTACTGTAGACTCTGTAAAGCCTTCAGGAGGATCAATACTCATATCCTCAACGATATCGTATTTCTTGCCATCGATAGTTGCAACCGGATCACCGAGATCCTCGCCAACTCTGACATTCAGAATATAGCTCTTATATGCACCGTTCTCGGCAGTTACTATGATCTTGACGATATTCATGCCTTCTTCAAGTTCATCGTTACCGCTGACGCTTACGCTTGCTTTATTGTCCTCAACAACCGGATTAACCTTGATGCTCTTCGTACCGGTCTCAAGCTGAACATCATACTCTGTTGTGTATGAAGAAAATGCAGGCTCAAGTTTACCCGGTTCAACAAAGAGGCTGCTCAGATTATTATTGTCCGAAAGGTCTGACTTGGTTGTTGCTTCGGTTGTTGTGTCTTCTGTATTTTCCTTTGTCGTTTCTGTTGTCGACTCAGTTGTCGTTTCTGTTGTAGCTTCGGTTGTGGTTGCTGATGGATCTAATATAGTTACGGACGCACCCTGATCTGCGATTGAGAGCGCATTTGTATCAAGATCATATCCCTCTGCCGATGCACTTATATACGCTTCGCCGCTTGCTATCGCAACGAAAGATAAAGAACCGCTTCCGCCGCCGTCACCTGCAATACTGATTATAGATCCTGAGCCCTGTAACAGGCTTGAATCATAGCTTACATATACATCACAGGCAACATATCCGTCTGCACTGATACTGACATATACCGTCACGGAATCACCGACATTAACGGAACCGGATGACAGAGAAATATACATACTCGCAGATGCGGCATGTGCCTTGCCTGTACCGGTATTCAGTGCCATTAATATCATAAATGCGAATGATAATATGATTGATGTTATCTTCTTAAATCTGTTTTTCATAATGAGACCCCTTATCTTAAAAATCTATTCACATGAAACGTGATGAGCATATTAATTCCATACGATCTTTTCCAGACCAACAATATGCCGCTGTATGAAGATAATGTCAAGTGCATTTACCTTGCCATCACCATTGATATCAGCAAGCGCCTTCTTCTCATCGGTCAGAGGATCCATGCCAACTATAAGTCTCTGAACAAAGATAATATCCAGAGCATTTATCTTACCGTCGCCGTTCAGATCACCTCTGTGAGTCGTATCCAGCGGAGTTCCGTCACCGCCGTTATTTGATCCGCCCTGATTTGCAGTGACGTTATTGTCTCTTTTGATCGTCAGGTTATACTTTCTGACATTTCCATTCTCTGCGGTAACCTCTATGGTGATCGTTTTCTCACCACTTCCGATATCAATACTACCGGTTCCCGTAAAGCTTGCCGATGAGTTTACAGTATCAGCAGATACATTTATCGATGTCACGCTGTCCGGAACTGCAACGGTATAATCCGTATTATCCCCTGAAAAACCCGGTGACAGATTGTAGCCGCTTACACTAAGTGAGTCTAACCAGTTATTTGGACTTCCGCTGTCGGCAGGTTTTACCACTGCGCTTTCAGGCATATCCGAATAAACAGGAATCTCAAATACAAATGACGAATCGATCAGCCTCTTGCTTACATATGCATCATATTCAAGACTTGCCTCAGTTGCAGGAGCCTGGATGTTACTCATATACTGATTGTAGAAGAGACAATATTTGTTGGTGACATTAAACTTCTGAGTATAAATAGTATTCTGACCTTCACTTATGAAATCTTCCGCAAGATATGCAGCGCCGCCCATAATAGCCTTATAAACAGAATCCCATGGTCTGCCGTATGAGCCTGAACCTGCCGCAAATCTGAGTCCGTTAAGAACTGCCTCGCCTACAGAAGAATCAAAAGCACCGATATTGAAATAATTGTAAATACCATTATAGGATGTTGAATTACCAAGTGAAGCAACACCCGCAGAGCTTCCCATCTCAAGTCTTATTCTTGACGCAAGATGATATGCAGACACGCCGTATGCTTCAGCCGCTTCAAGTATGATCTGTGAAAACTTCTTATCATCGCCCTGCATAGCCGGTCTGCTGCTTGCAACATCACTTCCAAGCATTCTCTTAAAGAGTTCAGCAGGAGTTGTATTGTACATAAAAGAATCTTCAAGTATAGCTTCGATACCGTTTATGTTCTGATAACCCTTCTGATAATCAAGTGTCTCAAAAGCAAAAACGAATTCCTCATCAAGATATGTTCTCGGATCCAGATAATAAGCAAGAATATCATCAGAGGCAGCATACCAGACAGAACCATCATATGGAGAATATGAATCAATGCTCCAGTTATAGCCAACTGACGTTGATCTCCAGTTATAATGCGGATAGTAATATGATCCATAGATCAGATTGTTAACCCTGCCCGGAATATTCTTCTCACCTTCCATAACATCATTCCATGAAAGGCCTGTTTTCTTTGCCTTAAATACCCACGACGGATGCTGTGCATGCATCTCGCGAAGGTATGGCTTGTAGCTTTCAGGAAAGCCCTCTTTATTCATCTGTTCTTCAAATTTATCATCAGCAGCATATACATACGAATCCTTAACAAATAAAGGAACATCAAAAGACAGGCATGTTAAACACATGACTGTAAGAAAAACTATGATTTTTTTGAATCTGGAATTATTCATTAATTATCACCCTCATAAATCCATAATCTCTGATATTGTAGCACACTTTTTTTGATAACTCAATGGCTTAAACCCACAATTCCGCAAAATATGGGACTTTTTGCATCGGAATCATCTATATTATGCGGAATCCCCACCAAGGCCCTCGCCCGAATGGTAAATATGTCGCTCGCTACGCAATCAGTTATGTCAACCCGCATCATAAAACTAGCCTTATTATATCAATCATATATTATCATTGTATCATAATTTAATTTACATAATATTTAATATATTATTAAGAATATTGTTAAGCACATAACGTATTCATAGATACAAGAGGCTGCTTCGCAGCCTCTTGTATCTATTTCATATCGCACGTTCGTTATATACATGTGCCAGCGGCACATTCACCACAAAAAAGAGACAGACCGTCCTTGTATGTGAACATACAGACGATCTGTCTCTTTTTCGCGTCACAAGCTGCGCATGTGCATAACTCGCTCAGGTTCGTAAGCTGCTAACGGGAATCGAACCCGTGACCTCAACATTACCGATGTTGCGCTCTACC
>DOVL01000020.1 GCA_003520105.1 Lachnospiraceae bacterium
GAGGATATACAGCATGGGATCCTTCTTCGCCTGCATTTATCAAGGATGGGACACTTTACATACCGACTGCTTTCTGTTCTTATAGAGGGCAGGCGCTTGACAAGAAAACTCCGCTTCTCAGATCAATGGATGCGATTTCTAACTCTGCAGTAAGACTTCTTCACCTTCTCGGTAAAACAGAAGTTAACAGAGTAAATGTAACTGTTGGTGCAGAGCAGGAGTATTTCCTGATAGATAAAGAGCTTTACAAGGATCGTAAGGACCTTGTTATGTGCGGAAGAACACTTCTCGGTGCTCCGGCTCCAAAGGGACAGGAGATGGAGGATCATTACTTCGGTGTTCTTAAACCAAAGGTTGCTGAGTTTATGAAGGAGCTTGATAATGAACTCTGGAAGCTTGGCGTTCCTTCAAAGACAAAGCATAACGAGGTTGCACCTGCTCAGCACGAGCTTGCACCTGTATTTGAGACTGCAAATGTAGCAGTTGATCATAATCAGCTTACAATGGAAATGATGAAGAAGGTTGCCGACAAGTTTGGATACGCATGCCTCCTTCATGAGAAACCATTTGCCGGAATTAACGGTTCAGGTAAGCATGATAACTGGTCTATTTCAACGGATCAGGGAGAGAACCTTCTGAATCCGGGTAAGACACCTGGCGAGAATACACAGTTCCTTATCTTCCTTATGGCTATAATTGCAGCTGTGGATGATTATGCTGACTTCCTGAGGCTTTCAGTAGCAACACCTGGCAATGATCACAGACTTGGAGCAAACGAGGCTCCACCTGCTATTATTTCCGTATTTATAGGTGATGAGCTTGATGCGGTTCTTAAGGCTATCGAGAAGGGTGAGCATTATATCGGCGCCGGCAAGGAGAAGATCAGCTGGGCAAATATACTGCCACACATCACGATTGATACAACTGACAGAAACAGAACATCACCGTTTGCATTTACAGGAAATAAATTTGAGTTCCGTTCACCGGGCTCAGCTCTTTCCGTTGCTCAGCCAAATATCGTTCTGAATACGGCTGTAGCTGAAGAGCTTGATAAGATTTATGAGGTTCTGAAGGATGTTCCTGCTGAAAATCTCGACGAAGAGATCTATAAGCTGCTCCAGAATATGCTGAAGGAGCATAAGAAGGTTATATTTAACGGAGACGGCTATGCTGATGAATGGATTGAAGAGGCTGCAAGACGCGGACTTCATAACTATAAGTCAAGTCCTGAGGCTATTCCTCATATCATCGATCAGAAGAACCTTGAACTTATGAAGAAGCATAATGTTCTTTCTGAGGAAGAGATGCATGCCAAGTATGAGATTTTCCTTGAGAACTACAGCAAGGTTATACATATAGAGGCACTTACGATGCAGGAGATGGTTCGTAAGGACGTTACAGCCGGTATCGTGCTTTATATGAAGGACGTTACCAATGAGGCTCTCAAGAAGAAGCAGCTCCTTCCTAACCTCAATTGCAATTACGAGGAAAATATCATCACAACTCTTGATGAGACAGAAAATACAATGTTTGAGATGCTCGCTAAACTTACCGAGGATACCAAGAAGGCTGAATCTATCACAGATCTTCTTGAGGCGGCAAGGTTCTATCATGATGTGATCCTTGCTGATATGCAGGAACTCAGAAAGTCGGTTGATAAGGCTGAGGCCATAATTCCAAACAGCTATCTTCCTTATCCGACGTACGGAGAACTGTTGTTCTCACTGAGATAAATAATTCTGATGCTATCCAAATGATATTTGATAATTGCCAGTTGGTAATAAGGAGTATTTATGAAAAAACATAAGATCATCCAAAGAAAATTCACATGTCTAATGCTAGTGTTATCACTATTTTTTGTTATAACAGGTTGTGGAGATAAAACTCAAACTGATCAAACCAGCCGGGAAGTTTACACGATTGATTTTGATGATATGACATCTGATGATGGCGGTCACAGCGCAACTGAAGCTACGACAGAGAAGCCGACAACCGAGGCTACGACAGAGAAACCGACAACCGAGTCTACGACAGAGAAAACGACAACCGAGGCTACGACAGAAGAATCAACAACTGAAACAACTACTGAAGATGCTGCATCATCCGTCCAGGATACAGTTGATATTTCGGGAAAAAAGCCGAAGAAAGAGTATAATATATACAATGGTTCAGGTTTGTATAGGTCCGGCGTTTTTAATGCGTCATGGTATGGCGGCAGTGTTGATTGGGGTTTTTCTGAAGGGAGAGCATGGGTTACGCTTGAAAAAGAGGAAAGAAATACGGATACACTTGCTCTGATAGATAAGAATGGAACCATAGTTCTTGAAATATCTGCCGAAGAATATAAAAATTATGTACTGGAGGATGAACGTAAATATTACGGTGTGAAGGTTCTTGGTGTTAAATATGGATATGCAGTTATGTATAATGATGCATATAACAATGGCAAGGATAATGGAGAGTTTATTATTATTGACAAAAACGGGAAAATAACCTACAGATCAAAGGATAATGATCCCAAAACAGTGTATTTCTTTTTAGGTCGTTGTGAAAAGGGATTTCTGGTAATTAAGAGAGAAAGCTCTTTTTCGGAATCTCAGGACAAGCTTTTGATGATTGATAATAAAGGAACTATCATACAGGAAATAGATACTTCAGGAATCGAGGTCAGTGTAAGTAACACATGGGAAGATCTTGGTTCGGGAGTCATTGCGAATGACAATCAGGTACTTATCACAGATAAATGGAAGCTCTTTACTAAATTACGTGCTGATGTCAATGGATACTACGTTATAGATGATTATCTTTTTTCAATGAATGGACATATTAAAATAAGTGATATCGATGGAGATGATTCGGAGATTATTAAAAACAATAATAATGTAACACCATGGGGATATGGAGATGGTCTATGGTTGTCAGATAAAAAATACTATGATATAGACGGAAACCTTGTTATTACTCCCGATATTCCTGATACAGTGAAAATCATGTCTATAACACCGTTTAATAACGGGCATGCATTTATTCTTATGAAAGGTGCTGACGAAGATGCATATATAGTTTCAATTGATAAAAATGGAAGCTTTGAATCCGAACCATATGATATTGGAAAATATGACAAAGTCACTTTAGGTGAGAATGTAAATGGTTATGTCCCGGTCTTTTATGATGAATACGCAAATAATAATCTGATATGTATCGCAAGATGTGATGGCAGTGTTATACCTGTTGGAAATGATATGAGTGAACTGAAAGGACTTGATTTTGAAGGATTATTGTATGACGGCTTTTTCTATAGTGGAAGATTGGAACTGCCTTTGACCTTTAATGGTAATAAGATAGAAGATTCAAATGCTCCATTTTTCATCAGTCTTGATGGTAAAACAGTTATAAATAAAGCATATGAATATTAATATGCTGATTACAAAATTTCTGAAAAGGTGTGATGGAATATTTATATAGTTGATAAGAACGTAATCAGGTATTTGTAGTATTCAAAAATACAAGTATATAGGATGGTATAAAGGAATTCAGAATATTTTGATAAAATACGCAGAAATAGGTACGAAATGAAAAAACAGATATAAATTTGAAGATCATCTCTGTAAGAGGATGAGACAACGTCTTAAGGCTATTGGGAATTTTGAAGTAAGAAGATAATACGGAAGGATATTTGTAGCCGCAAAATCTGACTTTGACTATGATGAGGCTGTTAACCGACTCACAAAGATATTTGGAATATCGGGGGTATGTCCCGTAATGGAGATAGATTCTCTTGAATATAAGGATATATCAGAGGGTGTCATCAAACTTCCTTACGAGGACTGCTGCACTATATTTGTCGCAAAGCATCCCGTAACAAAACCTACGCTTGAGCAGATAAAGAAATCAGAAGAGAATCTTGTCGGGATAATAGAACCTCTTTATGAAACTGCTCTTGAAACAGCGGAGGTAGTTTATCTGAAATAATAGAATTGACGGTAAAACCGAAGATGTAAATTATAAAAACCTCAGTATATCTGATGATGTCAGAATACTGGGGTTTTATGATATGGAATAGAGTATGACCGATTATACAGAGTACACCCGATCATACCCGGTCAAACAATGTATGCTCAATCAGACAGAATAATGTCAATTAATCGAGTAGGATGGGAAATTAAATAATTTCCCCGACCTCTCACACCACC
>DOVL01000164.1 GCA_003520105.1 Lachnospiraceae bacterium
CCGGTATCCATCACACAATGGGTGGACTTAAGATCAATACTAATTCAGAAGTTATCAACAAGTCAGGCGAAGTTATCCCTGGTCTTTTCGCAGCCGGTGAGGTTACCGGAGGCGTTCACGGCGGAAACCGTCTCGGCGGTACAGCTGTAACAGATATCATCGTATTTGGTCAGATCGCAGGAAACAGCGCTGTAGAGTATGTTGGATGATAGTTTGACAGCCATCAGGCTTGGTCAAGTAATTCAGATTTAATTCCCAAAAAGCATACGTTTATATAAGTAATGTATTTAAAGGCGGTCGGGTAATCCCGGCCGCCTTTTTACATTATGGGAAAATACATTGATTATTTGGCATACCATATAATCTTTGGTCTTTGGAAGATTTCTATAAGTAAAAATTTATAAAAAAAGCAACAAGGTCGAAATTTCATATATAGGGTAAAGAAAAGGAAGGGATTTTGTTTTGAAAGCAAAAAGAAACTTTAATCTGATAAAGGCTTTGATCCTAAGTCTTTTTGTTGTGCTCTGTTTTTCGTTTATGTCCTTTGCCGGTCCGGAAGCCGGAGGCAAAGAGATCCTTACGGTATGTGTTCCCGTTGACCGCTGCCCGGTTTTTTATCTCGATGATTCAAAAGAAGAGATCATAGGCATCGGTGCGGATCTTTTGAGGGAGGCAGCGGATAATGCCGGGTATGAGCTGAACTTCGTAGCTATGAAGGAAGAGACCCTGAAGGATGCTCTCGATAACGAAGAGTACGACATTCTTATGCCCTTCGGCAGCGCCATAAAAAGCGCTTCAGGTCAGTCCAGCATAGTTTCTGATAACTTGATGCAGACACCCTTCACCATTGTTACAGAGAATAACCGGAACCTTTCAGACTTGAATAAGCTTAAGGTGGGGATGTTCAGATCCCTGGGCGGCGTGGCTGAGACAGTAAAGGGGATGTATCCCGACATGGAGATCAGCCTATATGATGATATGGATGATTGCGTCAAGGCTCTTCGCTCAGGAGAGGTAGATGCCCTCCTTCACAATTCCTATGTTTGGAGCTTCATACTTCAGAAACCTTCTTATGAGGATCTTTCTCCACAGACTTCATCCATATTCTCTATGGATTTCAGGGCAGGAACCAGAGATACTGACAGAGGCCGTGACATTATCGAACATCTGAACCGGGGAATTTCAGACCTTCCGTATACCGTCAGCCAGGGTATAGTGCTTGATTACACTTCACGTAATCTGTACAAGTATGATTTCTTTGACTATATCCATAAGTATGGTGCTGTCATTCTTCTTGGAGTATTACTTTTTATCGCAATAATCATTATCTCACAACAAAGATACACTGCTGTCAAACTGCAGCAGGAACAGAAAATGCGGGAGCTTCTGGATCATGATTCTCTGACCGGAGCACTGAGTATAAATGGCTTCAGAAAAAAGGTTGTTGAGATCCTGAGAGACAATCCGGACACCAAGTACTTTCTTTCCTACAACAATATCCGGGATTTCAAGTATATCAATGACCGTTACGGGAAGGAGGCAGGAGATGAGCTTCTGAGCTTCTGGGTAAAAAAATCCATGGAGGTAATGGGGGATGACGAAGCCATAGGAAGGATAGAAGGAGATCATATTGTCGTTTTCAGGCACGCCGGAGGAAATAAGCAGCTTAAACAGGATGAAAATGATGTTATTAATCAGGTAAGGGATTTCTTTATAAGCAGGAATAAAGACAATAAGGTAAGGATCTGCAGCGGGATCTATGTTCTTACGCCTGAAGATTACAGGAATCCCGATGTAGACCATATGGTGGATTATGCCAGGGTGGCGGAGAAAAAGGTTAAGGAAAACCTTAAAGAAAGCTATGGCTTCTATAATCCGGATCAGTGGGAAAGAGGAATGAGGTCTGCGGACATCATAGAAAATCTTCCCATTGCCATCGGATCCGGTGAGATACAGGTGTGGTATCAGCCTCAGGTGAATTTTGAAACAGGAAGTATCACCGGTGCCGAGGCACTATGCCGGTGGAAGCATTCAAAGCTAGGATGGATAAGTCCCGGTGAGTTTATCCCTGTCCTTGAGGAAGCAGGACTTGTCTACGATCTTGACTGTTTTGTTTGGGAAAAGGTGTGTCAGGATCTTCAGAGATGGAACGATCAGGGAATCCACAGAACTGTATCTGTAAACATTTCGAGAAATGACATAAAGGAACAGGCAGATATCCCAAATCATTTTAAGGAATTGATAACAACCTATAGACTGACTCCGGACCAGCTGCATATAGAGATAACAGAAACTGCCTATACGGAAAATTCATCCTATATCATTGATGCTTCAAGGCGGCTACGGGAATATGGCTTTGAAGTTGAGATGGATGATTTCGGAAGCGGATATTCATCACTTCGAATGCTGAAAGAAATTCCGGTGGATCGTATAAAACTGGATTTCCGTTTCCTTACCGCAAACGGTGACCCGGAAAAAGGAAGGATCATCGTGTCCTATATGATAAGGATGGTCAATGACCTCGGCTTGAAGCTTATTTCTGAAGGTGTAGAGGATATAATCCAGGCGAGATTCCTTCAGGAGAATGGCTGCTCGGATATGCAGGGATTTTATTTCTGTAAGCCGCTTCCGGTGGAGGAGTTTGAAAAGTTCAGTGAAGAGAGTATAAAAGAGCTTTTAAATTAAGGCAGTATGTTCCTGAGCGGGGGGTGCACAATAAGCAATTATTGTGCACCTCTTAGTTTATCCATATAAAAGTGAGGCAGGCTATGGTAAAATAAAAACATAAATGTATGTGCAAGATAATCTGTGCGGAATGATTGCAGAAGAACTAAGGACTTATTTATTTCAGAGGAGGATGAATATGAAAAGAAATGGCAATTATTTTATGAATGGATTAACTATTACGACATTATTATTGATGGTGACATTTTTAAGTGCCTGTGGAGGAAA
>DOVL01000102.1 GCA_003520105.1 Lachnospiraceae bacterium
GGAGCGATCATCGAAATGATATCCAGTCCAAACTTCTTAGCCGCACCGGTCAGCTCATCCTTCTCTTCGTAAGGCATATCAGGAATGATGGTTCCGTCGATTCCGACCTCAGCTGCCTTCTCAAAGAATCTCTCTGCACCATAGTGGTAAATAGGATTGATGTAAGACATGAAGACCATCGGTACATCAGTCTCTTTTCTCACTTCCTTAACCAGTTCAAATACCTTATCTGTTGTCATACCTGCTTCAAGTGCCCTGAGGTCAGCCTCCTGGATTACAGGTCCCTCAGCTATCGGATCAGAGAAAGGAATACCGACCTCGATCAGATCAGCCCCGGCTCTTGCCACAGCCTTGAAGCACTCTACACTCGTTTCAAAATCCGGATCACCGGCAGTAAGAAACGCTATAAATGCTTTTTTATTTTCAAATGCTTTATATATATTACTCATATCACAGCCTCTTCTTTCAATAAAATCATACTGTTTTTCATACTGATCACTGCCACTCGTGAAACATCGTTTTTTACCTGCTCAAACAGCAGCAATCAGCCAGCAATTCTATAGTATTTTCTCAAAATCAATTTGCTTATTCTGCATCACTCGTACAGTTCAACACCTCGGTATCTTGCGATTGCGGCAACATCCTTGTCTCCACGTCCCGAAAGGCATACTATTATGATATCATCTTTACTCATTGTCGGAGCGATCTTCATCACGTGAGCGATGGCATGTGATGACTCAACCGCTGCGATGATACCCTCCTGCTTTGCGATATATTCAAATGCATTTACCGCTTCCTCATCGGTAACAGGCACATACTCGGCACGTCCGATATCATGCAGATAGGCGTGTTCAGGACCGATTCCCGGATAATCAAGTCCGGCAGAAATAGAATAAACAGGCGCGATCTGACCATATTCATTCTGGCAGAAGAGAGACTTCATACCGTGGAAGATGCCCATGGTTCCGGTAGCAATAGTCGCCGCGGTCTCATACGTATCCACGCCGCGTCCCGCAGCTTCGCACCCGATAAGCCTTACGTCCTTGTCATTTATAAAGTTGTAGAACATACCCATCGCGTTGCTTCCGCCGCCAACACAGGCAACTACAGCTGTCGGAAGTTTGCCTTCCTTCTCGAGTATCTGTTCTCTTGCTTCCTTGGAAATAACTGACTGGAAATCTCTTACGATCGTTGGGAAAGGATGTGGTCCCATAACCGAGCCGAGAACATACAGTGTGTCATCAACTCTCTTAGTCCACTCTCTCATGCACTCGTTAACGGCATCCTTGAGCGTTCTTGTACCGGTTTTAACAGGATGAACCTTTGCACCGAGAAGCTCCATTCTATACACATTCAGAGCCTGGCGCTTCGTATCCTCCTCGCCCATAAATATCTCGCATTCCATTCCGAAAAGCGCAGCTCCCGTAGCGGTTGCAACACCATGCTGACCGGCACCTGTCTCAGCGATAACTCTGGTCTTGCCCATCTTCTTGGCAAGAAGTATCTGTCCGAGTACATTATTTATCTTGTGCGCACCTGTGTGATTCAGATCCTCTCTCTTCAGATAGATCTTCGCACCGCCCAGATCCTTGGTCATCTTCTCAGCGTAATACAGCATCGATGGTCTGCCTGCGTAATTCTTATACAGATCATCCAGCTCAGCTATGAATTCCGGATCGTTTTTATAATATTCATAAGCCTTCTCAAGCTTCTTTATCTCATTCATCAAAGTTTCAGGAATATACTGTCCACCGAACTTTCCGAATCTACCCTTCTTACTCTCTTCCATTTCGTTCTCCTTATTTGTAACTCGTATTCTCTATATCGTCATCCGTGAGCCAGCATCGATTATCACAAACAACATATAGTTTTTCAACATAATCATGTGATTAATAATATTTCCAAACGATAAATTTTCACTTCTCTTCAATATCCCGAAATAATTATTCTTCCCGACGCCATCGAACCGACTCAATGAATATTTTAATCTTCTTTGCATCCTTCCGGCCGTCTGTCTCGACTCCAGAGCTCACATCAACTGCGTAAGGTCTAAGCTTTTCTACCGCCTCGCGAACATTCTCCGTATCCAGCCCTCCGGCAAGAAAATACGGTCTTCCAAAATCCCCGATACTACTCCAGTCAAAGGTCTTACCTGAACCCATACCGGAATCAAGAAGAATATGATCTGCAGGTGAAGTGTTAATCCTCATTCTCAGTTCTTTCTGCATCACATCCGAGGAAACATCATCATTTGCCACTCGCCCGGCTTCAATCGGATCATCATTAACACGCGGTACTTTGAAAGCCTTGATAACTCCCTTCCCGGTAAGCCTCTTCAACTCCTTGATATAATCTTCAGTTTCGCTTCCGTGAAGCTGAGCGATATCAATGATACCATCTTTCAGAAGTCCTGCTACAACCTCGATATCTTCATCAACAAAGACACCGACAGCTTCAATCCTCTTATCCAGCTTTTCTTTAAGAGCCGCTGCTTTGTCTCTGTCGACGAAGCGTTTACTCCTTGGCCAGAAAACAAAGCCGATATACTCAGGAAGGAATCTGTTGACAACTTCGATATCCTCTTCGCGGATCAGTCCGCAGATTTTTATTTTTGTATTATTAATAATTTTCTCGGTATCCTTGCTCATAATTCTCCGTTAGATTTCAAACAAATGCAAACGAATTCTATCATCTGCCACCAACTGAATCAACCGAATTTATTAACCACATTATCAAAACAACCAGACAATAATAGCTGGATATTCTCTACGCACATTACTATGCCTTCAGTTTCGCTATAAGTCCTCTTCTGTCACTGCTTCTCATCAGCATCTCGCCGATCAGAACCGCATCGGTTCCATTTTCTCTGAGCCTTATAACATCCTCAGGAACCATCATTCCGCTCTCGGAAACAAATATTCTGTCCTGCGGAACCATATCTCTGAGTCTGATACTGTTATTTATATCAACCGTAAAATCCTTAAGGTTGCGGTTATTAACTCCGACTATCCTTGCGCCGGCATCCAGACATCTCCTTACCTCCTCGGCGTCATGTGCCTCAAAGAGACATGAAAGTCCGAGACCATCAGCTGTCTCATAGAAGTCCTGAAGTTCCTTATCCGTAAGTATAGCAGCGATAAGAAGCACTGCCGATGCACCCATAAGCTTTGCCTGATAGATCATGTATTTATCTACCGTAAAATCCTTACGGAGTACAGGAATCTTAACGTTCTTCACTATCTCCTTCAGATATTCATCACTGCCCTTAAAGCGTTCCGGCTCAGTGAGGCAGCTGATTGCATCTGCCCCTGCCTCTTCATACTCAGTCGCTATCCTGACATAAGGAAAATCTTCAGCGATTACCCCCTTGGACGGAGAGGCCTTCTTGACCTCCGATATGATCGAAAGTCCTTCTTTTGAGAGAGCTTTCTCAAAGGCAAATTCACTTTTGGCTACAGCCTCAGCCTGCTCCTTCAGGGCATCATATGGAATTATCTCTTTTTCCTTTTCTATTCTTTTTCGCGTTGATGCGGCTAATTCATCTAATATCATTGTATTTTCCCCTTACCGTATCAATAACAAATAAACTCATATTACTGCTCTGATCATATCCGACACCAATTAAAGAATAAACAATCTGTTAATAATGATATCGATTATTGTACTCTCGTACACGATCAGAATTATCGTATATCAAAAATTATCTATTGCTTACAACTATCATCTTCTCGAGTGTTTCAAGAGCCTTACCTGAATCAATAAGCTCTGCAGCAAGTTTGATTCCATCTGCGATCGAATCAGCCTTACCACCGATATAAAGTGAAGCACCGGCGTTCATGAGAGTTGCGTTTCTCTTAGCGCCCTTCTCCTCACCGCTGAGAATTCTTCTTGTAATAGCTGCGTTCTCTTCAGGTGTACCGCCAACAAGCTCGCTCTTGTCGCAGGTTGTGAAACCGAAATCCTCTGGTCTGATAACACTTGATCTGTACCATCCGTCCTTGATCTCGCAGATTGTAGTCGGTGAGCTGAGTGATATTTCATCCAG
>DOVL01000296.1 GCA_003520105.1 Lachnospiraceae bacterium
ATAAAGAAGAAATCGTAGAAATCTCCTCCGACCTCCTTTGCCGGAGTCATGGATGCATAAATATCAAACTCATCTCTGTCCGGGAAGGCCGGAAATACATTCGGTAGCTGTTCAGCCTGAATCTTTCTGGCCATATCAAGCTCTGCCGATACTCTCTCCTTCTCACTGACCAGACGGATATTATCCTCTGTATACTGGTCGATTTCCTTTGCAAGCTCCGCGATATCATCAGAGAGACTGCCAATCTCGTTCCTCTCCTTTATTTCAGATGTGGACATTACCACCGCATCGCTGTCCTTGTCTTCTCTATATTTAAGTACTATCTTCTGAAGCTTTGAAACAGGTGCTATGGCTCTCCTGTAGAGCATGACAAGAAGGATTACCAGTGCCAACAGCATTCCGCCGATGCCGATGAAAAGAGCTTTGTTGAGGGTGGTTCCCATTGTTTCCCTGAAATCATCCCATTTATAAACAACCCCTACGACCTGGCGAAGTTTATTGTTGAAGTAAAGCGGCTTATAAGCGATATAATAGTTTCCTTCTTCCGGGAAATCCGTTGCTTTCTCAAAGAACATTTTTCCGGAACCGCTCTTCTTCATTTCCTTTATTACAGGATGATCTCCAAAATCAGAAGAAATATAATCTCCCATCAGAAGTGCAGAACTGCTTCTTCTGTAATCGACGATGATCATACCCGTATATTCATCTGTCATATCCAGGATGAATAATTCCTCATATCCGCTCTCAGTTCCATACTGCTGAGTTTCATAAATAAAATTCTCATAGTAACCCTTTGCATAATAATTCTGAGCCATAGGAGGCAAGGATTTTATCCATTCGATCTGTGTCATATCGCCCGACCACTCATCGAACGCATCCATGAAGCTCTGCTCTTCCTCAGGGGTATATTTCTCGCGCATATGCTCAGGATCACTTTCCCATGCATCAAAATACCATTCCGCAACATCATCATCATAAAAACAGTATTCCTGACAAAATGAATCTATAATATATTCCATATGATCATTCTTAGCCTCAAGGAAGCCGTCGACCGAACTTTCATATACGGCCCAGACCATAACTATCAGCATAAGCATGAGTATCGGAAAGGTTATGAACAGTACCTGCATAAGCAGTTTTCTGTTTTTCTTCTTTTTCATCAGCAACCCGCCCCTTTATACTTTTCCCAATTAATTTGATGCTTTATGTGGTTCGTGCTCACCTATATTTGCGACAAGCCACATCATAAGAGCTCCTACAATCGAATAGCCTATCGCGATGAGTATACCATGAAAGCTTACTTTTGCAATGATAAATACATTCCACAATACGACGGTACAGAGTATCATACCGATCACACATATAGCAAAGACAACCTTCCTGTATTTGTTGAGCGGACGGATGATCTTCCAGAGAAGGATAAAGCCAACCGCTGACAAAAGAAAGGTTCCCGCAACACCCATCTCATCCTCGGAAAGTCCTACTGCCGGACCGAAAACCGTCATGGCTGCTATCATCGCGAATGACAAAAGAGATGCCGGAAGTGCTCCCTTAAGCGTTCTCGTGAGCAGTCTTCCCCTCTGCCTTTTGGTATTGTTCTCCATGGCGAGCAGGAAGCCCGGAAGTCCGATATTGAACATCGAAATAAGTGCTATCTCTGTAGGCTTGAGTGGATACTGGATTGATAAAATAATGGTAAACAGTGCAAGTAAAAGCGAAAAGATATTCTTATAAAGGAAGAGTATTCCGGATCTAGTCATATTGTTGATGATACGGCGTCCCTCCGAAACTATCTGCATCATATGTGAGAAATCCGAATCCAGAAGAACAACCTGTGCAGCCTGTCTTGCGGCATCACTACCGCCACCCATAGCTATAGAGCAGTCTGCTTCCTTCATGGCAAGGATATCATTGACACCGTCACCGGTCATTGCAACCTTCTGTCCGTTTTTCTTGATAGCATCTATGAGGCTCTTCTTCTGTTCCGGCTTAACTCTGCCGAATACAGTATATCTCTGAACAGCCGCAAGATAATCACCCTCTGTCTCAAGGGTTGTTGCGTCCACATAATTCTCGGCACCCTCTATATTTGCAGCGAGAGCAACTTTAGAAACCGTAAGCGGATTATCACCCGAGATAACCTTGACCATAACGCCCTGTTTTGCAAAATACGAAAAAGTCTCCGGCGCAGTTTCTCTTATCTCATTCGCAAGACTTACGAAGATGAGAGGAGTAATTTCTGCCTGATCACTATCCGGATTATTTACAGACACAAATGCAAGGACTCTCTGACCCTTGCCTGTGTAATTCTCTATTTTTTCTTTGTTTTCTCTTAACTGAATCTTTGAAAGAAGATATTCCGGAGCACCGAGTCTGTAGGTTTCGGACTTAGTCTGGATCTCGGAATATTTTGTTGCGGAAGTAAATGGCATCATCCTTACCGCTTCCATAGCCGCAGGGTCAAGGAAATGATCCCTAAGTGCGCACATGGTTATATTTGAATCCGGAATCGTGTGAATATATTTTGAAAGAAGCCTGCTTAAGCCATCAAGATCTCCGGCGTTTTCATTACCTTCCGGAAGGAATAGGCCCGTAACAGTCATCACCTCGTTGGTGATGGTTCCGGTCTTGTCAACGCAGAGCACATCAACTCTCGCAAGGGTTTCGATACTCTTCATGTCGTGCAGAAGAACCTTCTTCATGGCAAGTCTGGCCGCACTCATAGTAAGCGCAACCGTAAGCAGAAGATACAACCCCTCCGGTATCATTCCGACTACCGCACCAACCATGGCAACGACACCGTCCTCAAGGGTTCGACCATTTATTAAAACAGAGTTGATTATCATAAGGATACCCACAGGGATAATAACTATACCTGCGATCTTGATAATGGTCTCAATATCCTTGATCATCTCGGATTTTTTATTCTTAACTTCCTTAGCCTTTGAAGTAATCTTGGCAACATAAGACTCAACACCTACGTGCGTAAGTGTTGCCAGACATTCACCGGAAACAACAAAGCTTCCTGACATAAGAACTTCTCCCGGCTCCTTCTCTATCTCATCCGACTCACCCGTAAGAAGTGACTCATTTACTGAAACCTTGCCGCTCAGGACCTCTGCATCTGCAGGTATCTGCTGCCCCGAACCAAGTAATATCGTATCCCCCAGCACCAGATCATCGTTAAATATCTTCTGTTTGGCACCATCTCTTATAACCGCATATTCAGCCTTATCCAGAAGCGACAGTTCATCGAGAACCTTCTTCGCACGGAGCTGCTGAATGATACCGATAACTATATTTGCAATAACAACCGGAAGGAAGGTGAGGTTGCGGTAGTACGCCCCTACAGCCACAATAAGAATAGCCAGCCCAAAGAAAATGGCATTGAAATATGTCACGATATTTCCGAAGAATATCGATGCCACGCTCTGGGATGACTGGTTAGGGATCCTGTTGGTTTTGCCCTCACGGACAAGCTTCGAAACCTCCTCCGAGGTAAGCCCGGTGAACCCGCTTATGTCAAACTTCCTGTTTTTATTATTAACTCTTCTTTTTCTACGATTTCTCTTATGTTTCATAACCGTTCCTTATAGTTAAGACCACTTAAAAACCATACGGATACAGTATAACCGACACTAACGACAGTTTCAACCTTTTATCTTTTTGTATCGTTCGAAAAGATAATATTTACCGTAGTGTAGGAGGTTTCTGACGACTTACACTCTTCAATGAATCTCGACTCTATATATATGCGTCCGCCGTTCTCCTCAATTATATTTTTGCTGAGCGGAAGACCGATGCCGACACTGTCCGGATTTACAGAAGCTGCATCGGAGGAATGGCTGAAGCGTTCAAATACCTTAAGTCTGTCCGCCTCAGGGATGCCTCTCCCGGTATCAGTCACTGTGAGCTTTATCATAAGAGGAGTCCTTGTACAGCCGAGAGTTACGGTTCCACCCTCAGGACTATGCTCGATAGCATTTTTTACAATATTGCTGAGTGCCTCATGCATCCATTCCGGATCGGCCTCTATCTCTGCCGCAATAATGTCACGTCTTGTATTTTCTTCTATATGCGCTTCATTCTGTTCAACACCGGAAACCATCGTATTTGTAGTGTTCTGTTCGACATCATCTTTAAGATATTCGAACGCATCCTCAACTACTATATTTACCCCCCTCTGCTCGGCCATCGGAAGGAGCTCTGCCGCTGCATTTTGAAGCAGCATCAGTACAGGCGTTTTGATCTTTTTAAATTCAACTGAGTTTATTTCAAGACGAGCAAGCTGAAGAAGCGATAATGTGAGCCATCTCATCCGCTCCAATTGTCCCTCCTCCCTGCGGAGGATATCTATCTCTTCCTCACCCCAGCCCTGTGATGTAGCGTGTGATGATAATATATCCGTAAATAATGTCAAGCTTGCGATTGGAGTTTTTAACTGATGCGACATGTCAGAAATCATATCCTTCAGATAAAGCTTCTGTTCCTTCTCCCTGTCCGCCGCTTCAAGAATACCTGTGTACATATCATAGATTGCTCCCGAAAGCTTGCCAAACTCACCCTCGGTCAGCATTTCCTGCTTTATCGCCGAAAGACCTTCCGATTCATTATTTGCTGACTTCCGAATAGACAGCTCCTTCGCAGCATTCCTTACACCGGCAATTCTTGCATAAATACGCTTTACCATAACAACCGCCGAAATATACAGAATTACAAGCGCAAGAGATGCGATCAGGCACGCCAAAAGAGGCTCCTTGATCACAGCCGTCAAAACAGTATTTGTGATCAGAAGCACCGAAATAAATACAGTAGTTATTATCTTTATCTCACGTTCTGTATGCATGATTATCACATTTTCTCCATGCGGTATCCGATTCCTCTGACAGTCTTTATATAAGGATCCTTTCTCTTCAGATCCCCGATCTTATCACGCAGCCTGTTCACGTAGACATACAGTGCACTGTCATCAACGAAATTACCGGATTCATCGAATATCTTCTCAAGAATATTTGACCTTGTGAGGCATATCCCCTGATTCTTCAGAAAATACACCAGAAGCTTATATTCGCCCGAAGAAAGCGCAAGCTCTTTTCCGGAAAGAGTTACTGTTGCAGCCTTTGTATCTATGACCAGTTCTCTGTATGAATAAACTCCCTCTGCATTTTTTATATCATCCTGATCCGTGATCACAGGATTTCTTTTGCTGCTTACTCCATCTGCCTTACTGGATTCACCTCCCGGAGCAGTAATCATGTTTTCATATCTTCGCAGTACTGCCCTCACTCTCGACAACAGCTCTGCGTTTCTAAACGGCTTGGTAATGTAATCATCAGCACCAAGATCAAGCCCTCTGACAACGCTCTTTTCATCCGAAACAGCCGTCAGAAAGATCACCGGCAGCTTTACGCCGGCATTCCTGTATGTTCTGAGAAGCTCATGACCGTTTCCATCCGGAAGCATCACATCAAAAATAAGAAGGGAATATTCAGTCATCCTATTCCCTTCTTCAAGAATCTCCTTCGCACGCGTGAATGTCTCCGCTACCTCACAGAGATATCCAGCATCTGTTAGAGCAATCTTCAGTCCGACAGCAAGCGCACTGTCATCCTCAACAACAAGAATCTTCTGCATCCTTACATTCCTTTATTTGTCAAGACAAATCAATCCTCACGCTTTTTTTCCGAATGGCGAAAAGCAATTAATCCGATCAGATAATATAAGCCCACGACCATTATAACACTGATGAGAATTATCAGCCAGTTAATACTGTATCTGATCTGCATAAAACTGTCATTGAAACTGCCTGTGAAGCCACCACCTGCATATTCTAATTTTGAAATAAAGAAGCCTGTCGCTATCCCCAAAATCATTCCCGAGAGTGCTGCTATCAAACTTACTATCAACCCCTCTGATAAAACGGATTTTTTGATTCCCTTTCTGCTGAAGCCTATTCTTCTGAGCAAGCGGAATTCTCTCCTTCTGCTATCCATATCTGCGCAACGTACATTTATCATATTTATTGTTACAAATATAGATATTATAACAGCTATCACATAACTAAGTTTCCTAATGGAATTAACTGCCTGTATGCCATCGCTTGTTTCCTGAAATTTAACATTCGCTTCCCTCAGATAATTCTCTATTGCACCGTCATAATCCTCATAATCAATATAGACTTCACCATAACCGGATGTATTTATGCCCATTCCTTTAAGATGGTTATCTATTTGAAAAAGCAGATTGTCATACTTATAATCATAAATAAATGCCTCGTTTGCCATAGGAATACTCATTCTATCCTCGCCCTTAAGCATTCCTTCATAGATAAAATGATCATAGGCTCTTCCCTCAACTATCCCATATACGTAAAGCTTCTTTCCGTTAGCAGATATTATGTCTCCGATCTGAACGTCATCATAGTATTTATCCATAATCTCGTCATCGTACTGAGACTTCTTAAGTATGACATTTACGACACCTTCCTCTGTCGTCATCTCCCCGAGCTCAGCATAGGATATCAGCATATCGTAGTAATTATCAGACAGACCTATATAAGTATTATTGGCTGCCTCAGTTCTTTCCTTTTCCGTTTCAGGATTTTCATTATAAATACACTGCATCACATAACTATCCATGTGATGAAAGCCATCCATTTTTCTGATATCACTATAGATAGTATCAATATTCTCAGAATCAATCGTTATTGCCGGTTTTTCCTGGTTATTATATTCGGTATTAAATGCCGTTCTTGCAACAACACTGCTGGCGATAACAAGAGTAACTCCAAGCGCCATGGTAAATGCAGAAAGAATAAACCTCCTGCTCCTGACGACAATATTTTTAAAACCGTAGCCCACCTCGTAACCGAACAGCTTTACCACCAGACTCCCTGACCTCTTATTCCGTGATCCTCTGCCTGTTTTCTCTGCTTCTCTACGATGTTTCTTGTCAGAACGTATCAGTCTCCTGACAGCCTTATCACCTTCAACATCATCCCTGCCACAAAGTGCTGTCACCGGACTCATCCGGCAAAGCTTTTCAATAGCTGCAACCATTGAAAAATATACGGTTATTATCATAAATATACCGGTGATCAGAAACGGTACAACACTGAAATGGTATCTTATAAATCCCTGTGTTCCTGAATACTCTGAAATATATTTATACAGTAACGGCGAACGGTTTGCCATAATGATAAACAGCTTATTAAGAGGGACACCTATAAGCATGGCTATCGCAATTCCGACCATCCCGAGTACCGTACCTTCAAGGATTATCATCTTGATTATCTGCTTCCTTGTAAGCCCTATACACCTGAATATTCCGTAATCGTATTCACGCTCATTAACACAGATGTTAAATGCATTTCTGATAATCACAATAATAACAAAACCAAAGATAAGAACAATGATAAGAAGTGTCGCATAAAGCTGGTAGGTTTTATATGCCGTCACCGTACGTGATGGCTCATATAAGCTCAGGGCAGTTTCATTTACATTTGGTTCTGCACCATAAATATCACCCAGCTCTTCGGCACATTCATAAAGCCTTTTCTTATTGTTAAAGCTTGCTATTACAAGTACCTTATCAGTATCGTCCGTTTCACCTCCGACAGTCACAAAATTGGCAGAATAAGAAAAGCCCTTACATATCGTAATATAGTTCTCAAGAACCTCTGCACTGTCACTTTTAAATATGCCCGATATTCTTCTCTTAACAAAGGTCACAGGCATATATTCATCACAAAAAGCATAGTATTCGGCAAAATCCTCCTCTGTAGTTCTCACCGACGGAAGCTCATAGATACTATCCGGTACCTCCCTGCTTCCATCCGCCCGTCTCTTCTCATAGGTTTCAAGTTCTGCCAGAAATTCCGGCGTATCCTTTACTCTCTCATACGCTTTCATATGCGCTTCATTAATAAGCTCATCTGCTCTTTTCTCAAATTCCTCCTCTGAAATCCCGACCAGTTCTTTTCGTTTGTAAATTATAAATCCTCCGGGCTTAATATCATATCCGGCGAGCCGCCCAAACTCATCCGGGTGCATCAGAACATCCGTAGAAACCATCACCTCATCTGATGATCTCGGCAGTCTTCCGTTCAAAATCACAAGATTCTTTAATAATCCAGCATCACTGGCACTTATTTCTTGATTCTTATTGATAAAAATATACTGTATATTATCATTTGAACCTTCTTCGGATTTACCTGCCATTTCTCTTGCAGTCTTGAAATCAACACTATAAACCGCATCCCAGCAGCCGGACGCTTCATAAGCGTTCTCGACACTGCTCCGATCTATATTTATTCCTGTAGAAAAAAGCGTAAATATTATCAGAGCAGATAATGTTACCGCAAGAATTACCGTAGCTGAATGAACCTTATTCTTTGCTAAATATCTGAATACAAGTCCTCTGAGATTCTTCATTTGTGCCTTACTCCTTTTCCCTCATCAATTCACTCGTATATCCATCT
>DOVL01000010.1 GCA_003520105.1 Lachnospiraceae bacterium
TTCTCCCATCTTACAACCGAGCACCACTGATTATAAACCTTTGGAAGGTCTCTGTAGGACTCTATATCCTTAGCGTAGAAATCACAAAAAAGTGTCTCTGAAGTAGGTCTGACGCAAAGTCTCTCCTGAAGTGGTGAAAGTCCGCCGTGAGTTACCCATGCAACCTCAGGTGCAAAGCCCTCAACATGATCCTTCTCCTTCTCGAGGAGGCTCTCAGGGATGAACATAGGCATATATACATTTTCAACGCCTGTCTCCTTGAATTTTGCATCAAGCTGCTTCTGGATAAGCTCCCAGATAGCATAGCCTGCAGGCTTGATAGCCATACAGCCCTTTACACTTGTATAACCAATGAGTTCGGATTTGATAACCACGTCAGTATACCACTGCGCAAAATCCTCCTCCATGGATGTTATCGCTTCAACTTTTTTCTTATCGTCTGCCATTTTTCTATCCTCTTTCTACCACATTAATTCGTTATCTGATTGCAGTTTTCACCGATTTATATCAAGTTTGTTTTTGCACATCGCCTATATAGTATCATAAACGCGCCAGTTTTTCCATGATGATTATCATATCCCGCAAATATTCATGACACACCGAGTCTGCCGCTTTACCGCGATCAGCTTATTCATCAGGCTGATACGCCCTTTGCTTTACTCCTCATCCAGCTCTATAGCTTCAAAAGCTGCCCCCTCGGGTTCAGCCTTCAGGATGATACGCTCGCCTGTTACCGGATGATCAAACTCCATTCGTGAAAAATACAGTCCGATCTCACCGCTGTTCTTACTGCCTGTTCCGGAACCGCCGTTTCTTCCACCTCGTCCATATTTGCCTGCCGACGAACCTCGTCCACCTTTTGATGAACCGCCGCCAAACTGCGGATTGTAACGTCTGTCGCCCCAGACCGGCGCCCCGTGAGCCGCCATCTGGCATCTGATCTGATGATGCCTTCCGGTTTCAAGTTCAATAAGTACATAACTTAAAGGGCCGATGTCGGTCTCAAATTCATCAAGTATTTCATAATAGAGCCTTGCTTCCTTCGCGCCTTTAGTGCCCTTCGGAACAACCTTCGTAGTTCCTGTTTTGGTATCAGTCAGAAGGTAATCTGTAAAGCCCTCCTCGTCCTCGGGGAGGAAGCCTGTCAGAACAGCCTGGTAATATTTTTCTATCTGACCATCCTGCTGCATATCGGAAAGCCTGGCTGCAGTCTCTCTGTCCTTTGCGAAAAGGAGTATTCCGCCGACCGGCTTATCCAGTCTGTGAATAACCGCAACATACGGCTCCTCATCAGATTCAGAATTATCAAAGAGATAGTTCTGAACCTGACTCACCATGTCAACATCATTTGATTTATCTCCCTGTGACGGCACCCCGCAGGGCTTTACACAGGCAATTATATATTTGTCTTCGTATATTACTTCTAATTTCTTCATACCTGTTACCTGAACCTTCTACATGAAGTCCACTCGCTTACGATCATTTATCTGTTCTCTGCGATGTATTTATCAACCTGTCTCTCAAGGATGTCGAACTGGCACTCACCTGTTTCAAGGATGACTCTGTGGAACTCAACCACGTCAAACTTATCACCAAGAGCCTGCTCTGCCTTGTCGCGGAGACCCTTCATCTCATAATAACCCAGAACGTAGCTCTGGTAAACTCCCGGATCACCTGCAACCGTATCAATAATCTGCTGAGCTGCAGATCCGTTCATTCCATTGTCCTTAAGCCACTGACCTGCCTCGGCAGCTGTCCATCCATTGTAGTTTACTTCTATATCAAAGATGCCCATGATAAGCATGTTTATCTCGGAATTAACAGCCATAAGCTTAGCTACAGTTTCATCGCAATCGGTATTAGGGAAATCCCATGCACTGTATGAGTCGTATTCAACATATTTTGCCCATCCCTCTGCATAACCCAGGAAAGTACAGATTGCTCTGAGATTGCTCGGATTGGTGGTCCTATAATAATTATACTGGTACATATGTCCCGGGAAGCCCTCGTGCGCGAGTGTTGCCCAGAGATCTTCCATATGGCCGCCGTTAACCTTGATGATATTGTTTGTCGGATCATCAAGAGTCGGTGATCTGTAATATGCAAGTGTGTGATCCATGATAGTCTCAAGCGGCTTGTCGAGGAAGCTGACATTATAAGGAATCTTGTCAATTGCAGGGTATTTGGCCGTATCGACCACCATAAGCTTGTCAATAACTTCCTGTGCGGTCATCTCGGTATCTGCCTCTTTAAGCAGATTTCCCTCATTATTGACGTAGTACATATATCCTTCAGGATCCTTCATATAGATGTCCGAAATCTCTGACATGAATTCATTATATCTATTGTAGAGAACCTCAAGCGCCTCCTCAGGAGTCTTGGCAGATCCTGTTTTACTCTTCATTATCTGCGCATAGCATTCCTTGCCGCCATCGAAGGCTGCCAGTCCGGTTGTATTATTTCCCTTACCCTTATACTGTACGATCGTTGTTCCTATCTTGGTGAATTCAGGAAGGATCTTGTTCAGGATGATATCTTTGTTTCTGGCTTTATACTCAGTCTTCTCTGCATCCGTAAGGAATGTAAGAGCATCAATATGAGCATCAAAAACCTCTATTAAAAAATGATTCTCACCCGGTTCTGCAAAAGTATTACACTGATCGACAACATTATCGATACTCGCATCACTCATGCCATATCCTCTGGCAACACGTTCTGCCTCAAACTCAAGAAGCCCATCATAGTATCTCGGTGTATCTTCAAGCAGAGCAAGATAATCATCAACATCCTGCTTTTCATAGAAATCCCAGTCAGTGAAATAGTTTGCAAAATTGGCCTGAACACCGGTCATAGGAGCGAAATCGCTGGTCATGAACATATATTTATTTGCGTCTATGTTATCTTCCATGTCTTCCATGTAGATATCGTAGGAAATTCTGTTCTTCTCACTCAGACCATTTCTGTCAATAGCCTTGAGTTTATCCAGCCATTCCTGGCCTTCCTTCTTATTCTTCTCAATTGTTTCGTCACTCCAGTCAGTATCTCCCCAGGAAGCTTCCGGTCTATCGATACCGAATTTGGAACCATCTTTAATACTATAATGATAGCCAAGATAGCTTTTTGTGATAACGTATTTGAAATATTCGTCTTCAAACTCCTTGAAGGCCTTCTCAGCTTCAGGATCAACATCACCGACCTGCTCGGTTGTGAGCTCGGTTGTAGGACCGGTTGTAGCCGTACCGGTTCCGCCCTCTTCGGTGGTCTTGTCATCATCTCTTTCAATTGTAGCAGTAAACGGGTTATTTGTATTTCTTCCTCTTATATCTACTTTCTCTTCTTTTCCGCAGCTTGCCATAGTGATCATCATGGCAGCAGAAATTATAAGAGCTGTAATCTTTCTAAGTTTCCTCATGGAATCTCCTCCTTATATACTTAAGCCGACAGCATCCATAGTGCAAAATAAATCAAAAAATTGTGAAACCATTCATGAAATCTAGGCTGTTGTGTATTCATATATTAATCCTCCTTTAAGCATTTTCAGGTAAAGCATATAAGTTGAATCAACCGCAAAACCTCAGCTGTTTCAGCAGGAGTAAACCCAACAGAAAACACCACTCTGTACAATATAGCACATAATTTTGAGATTTCAAATTTATTTATGATTATTGTGGTGACGAATAATGTTTTCGTCATGCATGGCTTATTACAAGCTATGTGTTATTGATGCGTGAACGCATCAATAACCAGCGCCATAGGCGCTGTATATTCCTCAACATCGATAAACATGGGTATGTGAACATCCCCCTGTTCCTCGATGTTTTCGTCATGCATAGCTTGTTATCTATGCTTTGCACCAACATCATGTTCCATGATGTTGCCCGGCTGCTATGCAGCCGCGGTCGTGTTTCACACGACGTGTCCTCACTTCGTTCGGACTCACGGTCCTTCGGACCGTTACTTATTTGTTGCGGTTTTGTTATTACTTATACTTTATTATATATTTATTATACGAATATCATGCCAAACTTTATGGTGAAGAAAGAAAAATAACATTTCAAATATTTAAAATTGGGCTTTAGAATAACAAAAAATTTGTCAATAATAACAATCATTGAATATGGTCATGATATGTGGTAAAGTTAGAAAACAAAGTGAAATTGATTTCATATTATTTTGGGGGATGCATGAGAAAACTCTACAGCAGTATAGAAAACATCGATTTAAACGATTCTAAGTATGTCGGTTTTTTCTTTAATTTTGTAAATTCATCTATTCTTCTTCTCCATGTAATGTTTATGGTGTTTGGTTTTTTATCAGGTGCAAATGCCATGGGGTATTTCAATATCGGAAGCATTGCTCTTTATTTGTTTGGCTTTTATCTTATAAAAATAGAAGCATATACATCACACCTCATTTTTGCTGAGATTGAGATGATCGCTCATGCTTTTATGGTGTCCCGTATTTTCCCGGAAACATACGGATTCTGCCTGTATCTATATACACTTGTACCATTTGCTTTCTTCAGCTTTTATTTTTCAAGATCAAAGCATATTGTTACATATAGCGTAATCGCGTCTGTGATTTCTGCAATTGCATATAATTATTGCTATTATTATGCATCACCAAAAAAGGCGCTCTATCCTGATATAATCAGTGAAAGCACAAAGAATTTTCTACATACTTTCAACGCATCAATGCTTTTTCTGATATTTACAATTTTCTGCGTTGTTTTCATAACCATACTTTATAATTTTATCGGAGAGATAAAGAATGAAAATGTAACGCTGAATGATGAAGCAAGCCATGACCCTCTGACCGGGCTTAACAACAGAAGGCTGCTTGATATAGAAATGGATAAGAAACTCCATCTTTTTGCTACGAACAATATACACTTCTCGATACTGATGTGTGATATTGACGATTTTAAGAAAGTAAATGACACCTACGGACATGATGAAGGTGACAAAGTACTTATAGATGTTTCAAACATCATAAAAGACTGTACCCGACCGGGTGACTTTCTCTGCAGATGGGGCGGCGAAGAATTTCTTATCATCCTTATGAACGCTTCCATCAAAGAAGCATCACAGGTGGCTTACAGAATAAAAGGGGCAGTTGAATTACATAAGTTTCATCTTGAGAATACAGATATTAACTGTACTATTACAATTGGCGTTGCTTCTTCAGAACATGGACTTGACAAAGAATCGATGTATGAACTTGCAGACGCCCGCTTGTACAAGGGTAAGCAAACAGGCAAAAATAAAGTCGTATCTGAATAGAAG
>DOVL01000143.1 GCA_003520105.1 Lachnospiraceae bacterium
CTCTCTGTTCCCGCAATAACAACTCGCTCAATCTTAGACTCGATCTTATTTTCCTGCATGAACTGCTTCAAGTTACTCAGCGACCTTGCGCAGTCATCGTAATAACCCTCTGTACCCGGCTCATTGAAGAGTCGAACCGAGTTAAAGTAGTTAAATACGCCATCAACCCAGAGCACGTTGGAAACGATATTCTGGTCAGTGATCTGCATAACAAAGGTCTTGTACTGCTTTGCTGTCGCCTGCTCAAGAAGTCCGATCAAGCTGCCCTCAGCAGACTGAACGCTCTTCAGAGTAATGCCGGCAGCGCCAAAGATCTCGATATAATCCTTCAGCTGATCACGGCTGGCAAGCTCAACATAAAACTTCTTCATCTTCTTAGCGTTATCAGATGACAGGGCATTATATGCAAGGATCATTTCCTCGCCCTCACGCATCATGTCGGACAGCTCACGCTTCATATACTCGACCGATTTCTTCTTGTTCATGATAGGCATCTCAACCGTACGCCCAGGAATCTTGTTGCTGTTAACAACAAGAATTACGTCCTTACGAGGAAGGTTCTTCGCCGTCCAGACCTCGTTCAGGAAAGCCGCAAATCTCTCAGGGTCCATGATAATGCCGTTGATGATGCTTCCTTCAGGAGCAACAACCTTGAATGCACTTTCAAATACACCCTTCTTGCCCTTCTTTCCCGTAACTATCTGAACTGTTGTATTATTTAAAAATATACTTACGCTCATCTTTCCTTCTCCTCCTTACTTGGCCGTATCGGCAATAGCCTGATATGAACCATATATAGGCTGGATAATGGCTATCAAAATGAATCCTACCAAAGCTGCCATAATAACTATCATAAGTGGTTCGATCATCGCTACCATCTTCTCCGTAGCGATCTCCGAATCGTAATCCATCTGATCTGCGATAGAAACAAGCATATGATCAAGAGCACCTGTCTCCTCGCCGACATTTACGGATGACGGAAGCTTCTTAACGAAGCCATCGATCCTGTCAATACCTTCACTGAGTGTTCCTCCGGAACGTATGAAGGCTATCAGATCGTCAAACTGACTTTCTATATATGTATTTCCGATCGTCGACTTAGCTATCTGCAGACAGTTGATGATCGAAATACCTGCTGAATAAAGGCTCGCAAGTGTTCTTGCAAATCTTGCGGTGTAGATGATCTTGCGGAGCTTGCCGATCTTCGGGATCCTCAGCTCCATCTTGTCCTTCCAGAGCTTGACTCTCGGGAACGAGAAGACTACTTTCAGCACCATAATAAGAATAACAAGGAAAAATATGATAAGGTACCACTTATGTGCCACAAAGTCCGATATTCCCATCAAAGCTCTCGTTGCAAACGGAAGGCTGTCCATCTGTGAGAAGAGCGAATCGAACTGCGGAAGCACGAAACCCATGATGATTATGAGGACCAGTACTATCAGAACTCCGAGGATCTTCGGATAGGTCATGGAGCTTGATATTTTCTGTCTCATCCTGTGCTCTTTGCTGTAGTAGTCAGCCATGTTCATGCAGGTCGTATCCATATTTCCGCCGGTCTCCGATGAACGGATCATATTTACGAAGAGAGGAGGAAATGTATCTCCCTGCTCCTCCATCGCATCCGACAGAGTCATTCCGGCTCTAACCTGCTTAAGAACGTCGTTGTAGATCTCTCTCTCCTTCTCAGGGATTGACTCATCGTCAGCGATGATCCTGAGCGCCCTTACGAGGGTAACGCCCGCTGCAAGCAGTTTGGCGAGGCTTCGTGAGAAATCCGAAAGGCGGTCAAATTTAAGCTTCTTGGTACGTTTCTTGGTTACAACCTTCTCTTTGGCGTCCATAAGAAGCTGCTTCTCCAGCTTGAGCTTTTCATGAAGTTCGTTTTCGTCAGTAGCGTTCAGTTCGCCGGTAACGATGCGGCCTTCTTCGTCTTTAGCTTTGTACTTGTATGTAGCCATACTTTCTTTCCCCTTTGTTACTTTTTATTACCAATGTATCAAATATCTCATTTATACTACTATTATTTTTTTCCTCGCGTAACATCATAAAATATACAAACCGCAACAGTCACAATTCCTGAAAGCAGAAATCCGAGGAGTGCCCAGAGATTGATGCCTACACACAAGGTTAATAGGACTGCTGAGATTCCGCCGAGGAGTTCGACTATGGTGTAGCGCGGTGATATGCGGCAGCCACAGTAACGACAGCGTCCCTTCAGACTGATCCACGAAATGATCGGAACCAGATCCTTACGGTAGAGTGTATGCGTGCATTTCGGGCACATCGACTTGCCTCTGACATAACCCTTATGTCTCGGAAGTCTGTATATAACAACATTTAAAAATGAAAAAATCGTAGCACCAATCGCGAAGAAGATAATCTCGATGAGAGTCCTTGCCGCGATGATCGTAAACTCCAGCCAGAACATTTATTAACTCCATGCTGTATCATCAATACTCCATGCCTGCTCCGTCCGGTTCAGCATGTGTGTCAGTATCTATAATTATTCATCAGTCATTCGGTACAGGCGCATTGAATAATCAACCGTCCATATCTCGTGTCCATCCTTCTTGGTAAAGGTTACAAGATAATGACCGCTTCTGTACTGCATTCCGGTGACCTCTCTCCTCTTCATATTGTAAGAGGTGATGATGTACTTTCCGTTGCTGTCCGCAAGCATCTCGACCTTCTCCTTCACACCTTCAGCCATTCCATCAGCCTTGCTGTGATCGTAGATCGATTTGCCCTGAGCGTAGTATTCTATATCTGTTGTATATAAAGCGAGGTAAACGTTTTTCGCGTCACGAAGTGCGTCCTTTGCATTCGAACGAATCCTAAAGAACATAAATACGGCTATTCCAATGATAAATAGCCCAACCGCGATTAGAATGAACTTTATAACCTTCCCTAAATTGATCCTGTCTCTCACTACCTTAACCTTCTCCCCAAAAAGTCTGTTAGTTTTTAACTTATCCCTATATTATACTCCTATTCGGGTACATTGTACATCTTAACATATCTTGTGATGTCAAATTTACCGTATTTCCCGCTGGAGAGTTTCATTTTGACCACCATAACATTTGCAGGATAGTCTGCTGATGCCTTCTCAAATACAAGACTATCTATCTTATATCCGTTATACATCTTCTTATCAAATGTCCAGATGACCGGCTCACGGTTATTGTCCTCGTCGTTTTCATCCGTGATCTCGTAATAATAAATCTTAAGTATACCGTCCTCAGCATACATTCTGATCTTGGTATCTGTACTATCCACAATAACGAAAGCGTTTCCGTCCATATCCTCTGAACCAAGAGGTTCTGTCTCGATTGATGGATTCACCGTTGTGTCGCCATCAACATATACCGCTCCGGATATCTCAGATGTGATCTTCTTCATAACAATATCACCGACCTGCCTTGCATAACTCTCGCCTCGCACGTGGTAATAAAGCGTAATAACATTGGATATAACAAGAGTTGAAACGGTAACAAATATGCTTAGAAGTGCAAAACATACTATCATCTCAACAAGCGTCATACCTTTGTTGTTCTTCTTATTCAGTTTACGTGACATGATCTTCTTAATCATAAATATTGTCCTCGCAACTGTTATCTTAATTTATAGTCTGCTGAAAAGATTTCTCTTCAGCTGCTATACCCATCAATCACTCTTACTCTTTTTGCTGTGATTAGTTTCCGTCAGGCTTATCCCACCAGAAATGAAGAGCCTTCGGAAGAACCAGTTCCTCTTCATTGTCATTTTCGCCTTTACATACAAAGCTCGTCACGCCAATCTTACTCATATTGATAACTGCATCTGAAATCTTTGAATTACTGTTGTAATTATCCGGACTCGTCTTGTCCTTATCAAGCATAAGTGCGATTGATGCGTATTCCTGACCATCATTCTCTGATGATACATTTCCGGATTGATAAGTTTTTACCTCCAGAAAATCAGTATCATAATTAATAGTCAGCCCGGTTGTATCTCCTGAAGGGAATTTATAAATCTCCTGATAGAACCTCTGATGCACACGGCTCGTATCAACCGACTTCATATAAAGCTCCGAAGAAAAGCTGACTATTCCGTAGAGTGCTGCAAGTACGATAAAGAGCACAACAAAGGAAACCAGAGTTTCCACCATGGTTGAACCTGCATCCCTCTGAAGTTTTCTTCTGTTCTTCTCTCTCATAATCATCTCTTCTCTCCTGATGATCCGTAATAATTATCATAACTCATCAATCTTGATTCTGATATTTCCACTGCCAATCCTCATTACTGTTGATCGTATGATCAGCCGGGTTGGATGATTTTGTCTTCGAATGAGCAATTGCAGTCGCAAGAGTTGTATCCTCCACATCAAGCACAGTAAGTCTGTAGGTATCTGCTGTCGTGTATACCTGGCCGCCTGTTTTGCAGGTGATAACTATATGAAGAATGATACCGTCCCTGCTGGCATCCTTATCATATTCCGGAAGACCATTCGAACCAACCTGTCCATCAGGAAGTTCCCAATATATGCAGACACTGACATCAGCCGGCATTCCTGCCATATCTGTATTTCTATCAAGTTTGAAATATCTCTTCGCTTCGGTATCACCATGTCCTGCTTTGTTTGGAGCATAATAAGGCCAATCTTTACAATCAGTATCGTCCGCCATGTAGGCAATATTCCATCTGAGATATTTCCAAAGATTACTGTTTGTAACCGCATCTCCATCTGTCAGTTCCTCGCGTAAAGACCTGCTGAGAGAATTGGCAGCTTCACTGTTTCTGTCACTTGAAAGGTTCTTATTCTGTGAAGCATAAAGGTTATATGAGATCAGTATCAGAGAAAAAGTAAACACAATAAGCACAGCAATGATGATGATTGTCAACATCATCGCTGCGCCGTTATTGTTATTCTTTTTCTCTCTTCTGATATACACTATACTCTACCTCTCACTAATGAATCATAAGGTTCATAAATTTTTTGTCAAGCTCATCAAATACGTTATATCTGTCAGTTTCTGATGTCGGATCATATGCAAGTCCAAATATTCCGCTAGCATATGCTTCTGAACCATTGTGATATGAAAGTGCATAACCATCATCACCACTATAAACATACAGCTGAAGTGGGAATGAGAGTGATTCATCCTTCATATTACCACCTGTTTGTACAGAATCCGGATTGGCCTCTTGGCCATATACATAATACGTCAAACTTGCACTATGCATACCTGTTAAATCACAACCTCCGGCTTCAAGGCATTTGATTTTGGTTACCGAATCAGCGTTACTCCCAACCCCAATTACAGAATTTGAACCACTATTCAGTCTTCCATAGTTTCTACAAAGTTCAACTTTTTCTTTATATAATTCACTAGCGATTCCCGAAACATCATAACTTGAATAAATATCTCCCGTATTTACACAGTCAGTTATTGTCAGTCCATTTTCTCCGCCGCCTATTATTCCCACTATTCCAGCAGCCTCTTCACTAGCGTAAACCTTACCATGATTATCCAACTGAGAAATAATCATCTCATTAGATGAATTATTATTATTAATATTGGCAGTTATTCCTCCGGCTGTATTAATTATCATCGAACTGTCACCTACATCCATAAAGTTAATGCATCTTGACAGTCCTTTCATATACTGTGCCGAACCACATACAGCTCCGGCCAGTTCGCATTCGCCTGTTATATCAAGTTGACACTTGTTTTCAGATATACAGATATCATGTATACTTCCCTCATTAACCCCGGCAATTATGCCCACATTTGAGATTGGCTTGTCAGTTCCATCAGCAGTGATTGAAACCTTAGTTGACAGATCATCCCTGTAAGTCTTAATGCTATACCTATAGGTTTCTTGATTGTCATTTATGTATTTTTCGACAGCACTGTTATATACTTCGCCACCATTACATCCAAAGTATGCGCCTACGTCGATTCCTCCCGTAACCTTTTCTATACTTATTTCAGAACCATTGACATCTACCTTTCCGTAATTATATCCGGCAAAAGCACCCACACTACCAGATGCCGACATATTCTTACAGCTTATTGTCCATCCGTTTAACGATCTGTCCACATCGTCGTTATTTACATAGTCAGCCCAGTTCTCACCAATCAGTCCACCCAGACTACCACCTACAGAAAGAGACTCTGCAACTATAGTATTATCTTTTGTGATATAACCTTTCTTTGTATTCAGTCCGACCAATCCGCCGTTAACATTGTTAACAGAGTTATTAGCATTAAAAGCCAAAACATACGATTCGCTGATCGTTCCTGCATTAACTTCCGCAATCTGTCCGAGATAAGTCGAGCCGGCTGTCAAAGCACCGGAATAGGCAGCCTGTTTGATTGAAACTCCTTCCGGAACCCTGCCGATAACACCGCCTGCGTACGAATACTTTTTAGATGAGGACGAATAATTCTCCGGTTTATCACTCTCTGCGAAAACAGAAGAAGTGATACCGGACGCATCAATCGTGCCGGTTGTAGTAACAGCTGTTGTGATCGGTGTTGAACTTGTCCGTCCAAGTTCAATAGTTACTCCGAGACCATTCGGGATATATCCAAATACTCCGCCAGCGAATATGCCTGCCTGAACAGACTTAAGACCCGATGGGAAGCTTCCTCCATCAAACGCAAGTGTTATATTGCTCACTTGCCTTGTTTTAAAACCACCATTTGTCTCAGCATCAATGATTGTATTCACAATTCCGGCATTACTCTCTGTTGAATTTAGTATGTTTGCCAGATTAACAAGATAACTTGTTGTGGTGATTATATTACTATTAACCAATGAATAGTCATAAATATCGCTCTTTTCAACCATGAGGCACTGCTTATTGCTGCCATCGTAATGATGAGCATAAAGTCCGGCAAAACCACCGGCAAAAGCCCTCGTAGCTGTAACCGTTGTCTCATTATTAACTGATACTTTAAACTTATTAAGAGCAGAATTATTATCACTATTGATTGACGAATAAATCGATCCGGCAACACCACCTGCAAAGAAATCAGCAATAACGGTTGTCTTGTTGACCTTTCCGGTCATGTTTCCTGCCGAATTAGAAACCTGTCCTACAAAACCACCGACATAAGCTTTTCCTCTTACGTAGGCACCTGTTATCTCAACATTCACAGCCTTATTCAGGTTTGAAGCTCCGACAGCACCGCCGACAGCATACCTTCCAAATACAGAATATGCATTCTCAAACTTAGCCGTTCCACTTAACGAACCTGTTATATTTCCTCCAAGACCACCGACCATATCTCTTCCTATGACCACGGCACTATTCAGAGTTACTCCGGCAACATTACACGTTTCATCGTTAGCATTGTTTGATCCAACAATTCCTCCAACACAATCAGCGCCGTAAACAATAGCATTAACCTTATTATCAAAATTAACCGAACATTTTCCGACAGTTTTTCCGACTATACCACCAACACCGTTACCACCATAGAGTGATGTATTCCAACTGTCCTTAAGCGCTGTCCAAAGTGCTTCGTTATCACTCCATGAAACAATACTAGTACTTGTGCTTATTCCTACAAGTTCGAGAAGAAGCGCCTTAGCCTCATCTGACTGGATATTATCAGCATTCTTAATTGACAGACGTGATGCACCGGCTATTCCTCCGATATTACTATCCGGTCCTGAAGGAGATGATAGATTCTTTTTAATCCCAAGGCCCTGATATGAGTATTGATTATTCGTACTAAAGTTAGAATAATTACGAGCAATATCTATGTCCTGTTTCATGACAAGGCCAGGCTCGTCAACCGTTCCATAGTCAAGAGCTTCTCTCTTTACACCAAGAACAAGACCTGTATTCTTGATTCCCTCAACAGTATAAGGATCTGCTCCGTTAGTCTGAGAAACGAGAGACCCTTCATTGTATGATGGATGCTTGAATGAGAAATACTTCTGGCTTTCATCGCCGATACCCAAACCACCGGAAAAACCTCCGACCATCATAACACCAATTACGTTATTATTATTTACAATATTATATTTACTTTCTATAAGTGTATCTCTACTTAACTTAGAGATATCATAGCATCCGAAGACTCCTCCGACAAAATTTCTACCGAAAACAAACGCTTTATAACCAGCCGGTTCATCTTCAGAAACTGTGTTATCAGAGTTTGAAACGAGTGCCATCCTCGAATATCCAACGAGACCGCCAACAAAGTAATCATGCTCAAGCATATTTCTTATATCAGAAACCGCAATCTTTGTCCCTGAACCTGACACAAGCGGACTGAGATCACCATCAGAATACAATCTGTAGGCATTACATTTGTCAATGACCATGCATTCGCCCTTTTTGACGTCTTTGTTGTCAATCTTTGTAGTTTGAGGAATTGCACCATACCAGTTACGATCATTGAAATCTGTATAATAGCCGTCCATTGCGATGCCGGCTATACCACCAATATTTGAACACCGAAGAAGCCTGTTAGACTGATCTGTATGATCATCCTTATTCGCTCCACTTGTTGCATTATTTGCATAATACTTCGTTTCATAAACATATACTACATTGCCAGCATAGATAAGATCATCTCCTCTTACCTCGCCATGGCTAATACATTCAGAGAACTTTATGTACTCAGCTCTGCTGACATATGCACCGGTAATTGACTTCTGTGTATTCTCTACAAGCTTGCCGTCTTCGAACTCGCCGTAAATATCATATCCATCATCATAATTCTGGAACCTTGCCTTGAAGAATGCCTTATCATTTGAGTCGCCCAGATAATCTCTTATAATATAAGCCCTTCCGACAATACCACCGACATTTTCCATGCCAGTAATCCTGCCATAGTTTTCCAGCTTGCTGAATGTCATATCAGCCTTTGTTGAAGCTCCGTAAACAGTCCACGATTCACGTCCCAGGATACCACCGACATCAGTCTTGCCATTAACAAAAGTTACTCCTGCTTCCTTGGATCTGATGTCCGCATCACCAAGATTCGCAACATCTCTTAATTTAAGGTTATTCAGCCTTCCAAGGTTATTTCCTGTGAAGCCACCTACCATGTTTGTATAAACAAATGCAGGCTTGTTATCATGCTCGATATCCTTTATAATCTCCATGCCAATAACCTTGTGTGCATTGAGCGCTAGGTATTCTATAGTTCCTAAATTCTCTGCAAAGAGTCCAAGTGGATAGAGACCTCTGTTAGCATTCTTATGTGCTGTATTAAGTTCAGAACCCGGTGTAGCATTTTCATCCGGATATCTTCCATAGGTATACAGATCTGAATCATTCCATGTCTCACGTGCGATCGCACCATAAACACCATATGCCATATTTGCAGCATAAGTAATAGTAAGATTGCTGATTGTATAGAAGTCGTCAGAATCATCCTTCTTACCGGTGAAAACATCATTCTTACCAAGTGCTCTAAAGCCTGGGAATGCATAATTAGCTGTATTCTGAGAATTTGCGCTCTGCCCTGACTGTCCGGCAACTGAAGGTGAAATGATGCTGTCAACTCTGTTGATAGAGTAATCCAGTCCATCAAAATTAATACCCGAATTCATGCTATTACTATATGAATTGAGATAATAATTGATTCCGTCCGAAGATGCTGATTTACCTATAAATTCGTTCCAGTCTATATCTTTTTCAAGCTTGAATATTCTGTCAGCGTCGCCATCCTTATAATCTGTTTCAAATCTAACATTATAGAGATGTCTTCCGTTCTTGATTGAATAAACCTTATTGCTTTCATCCTTTGTAACCTTTGCAAATACAGGAGACTCAGCATTTGAAGTACCATCTGAATTACCGGACTTAACAGTACATTTGATATCGGTAAGATTTTCCATATCAAAACCAAACCTGTAGAAACTGAAGGTATTAACGAAATTATCTCCTCCCGCCTGGCCCTTCATATAGTCATAACACATATATGACTGAGCCTGTGCATCTGCAGCATCAAGAACAACATGGATATCCGATCCATTCTTCCAAACAGGAACACGGATTGTTTTCTCAACAACACCCTTATTAAGTGTAACGATTGCTGGCGATTTAGCCGCATCACTGAGACTGTTCTGGATATCTGTAGCCTTGAAAGTAAAGCTTCCAAGCATCTCATTCGTATCTATAACACCACCTGAAGAAGCCTTGTAAATCTTTACATCAAACTTAGAACTGTCACTAAATGACTCTGGCGTAATTATGAGTTCTAGTACATTTCCATTCTTAAGGACAACAACTAAAGTCTTGCCCTTGCTTCTTCCTGAAACAGGAACAGACAGGGAATCAGCCGCAAAATATCCCATCATAACTTCATGTCGGGTTGCTTCATCTCTCTTAAGAACACTGACAACCTTACCCGAACCGTTCGCATAAGTAAAGCTATCGGCCCTGTCGCTGTAGCATACAGAAAAAACCTGCCTTGCCTCAGGTGAAAACTCGACAAGAATAGCTCCGTTAAGAACAGATCTATCGGATATGTATGGTGTGATCATCTCGAAGAGAAGCTTTGTATCCTCAGCGAGTTGAACAGACTCCCCATTAAGGATCTTCATGTATTTATCATAGTCGCCCTTGCTTGCGGAAATGTAATAAATACTTCCCTGATATTCACTCTTCTTGGCATCTGAAGAAAGATTGGCAGGTGTGTTGATCCAGATGGCTGTTCCTGTCGAGCTGCCGTCAGGCTGCCACTTATAAAACTCTCCACTTTTATCCCCATAAGCAATCTTAGTTCCGTCAAAGAAGTTGTGATTGTCAGGCGAACCAATCTGATGGCCAATATTCTTAACGACACTGGTTACCTTGTCATCAAATACACCGCTGGCGCCATACTCGGTGAACTGGTTCTGAACAGCATAATATATCGTCTCAGCGCTCGTATTCTCCTGCTTGAACTGCGAATAATCCTGCCATGATAGAAGCCCGGAAACCCCCATCGCTACAAGTATGCCCAGAAGAACAAGCACAACAATAAGCTCCACGAGAGTGAAGCCTTTGTTTTTATTAAATTTATGGGAGTTTTTAATAATCATCGATTCTAATCCCTCTTATTAATGCTGATATCAATCTTTCTCCGTGAAATATCCTTTATTAGAGGCCCCACCATCGATATGGGCATACTTATAACTCTTTCCGTCAGCCGAATTTGTATATGTGGTTCCACTTCCTCCGACTAATTTATTGCAACTATCAAACATATTACCACCGTTATCATTAGCACCAGTGCCGGTCAGACCGGTAGTTATAAAACCAGTACCATGCTCTATGTCCGCCGGTGATGCATAGATGGTTACAAGTTTGCTTTTCTTGCCGAGTCTGTAGTAGTCATTAGCCTTGAACATAGAGTTTGCATATTTAAGGTTCGGTGTATTGAAGCCCGATAGATCGAGGGTTGTTATTTCATAGCATCTCGTGAACATATTATGCATACTCGTTACTTGTTCCGTTCTGAAGCCACTGAGGTTGATAGTTTGAAGCATCCAGCAGTCATTAAACATATATCTCATATCTGTTGCAGCGCTTGTATTGATTGCGTAATCAACTGTAGGGCTACCATCAGTTATCTTAAGCAAAGCATTGCAATAACAGAACATATAAGTAAAATGCTTAACAGTTGAAAAATCAAGGCCTTGAAGATCAATACGCTGAACTGCTTTCCAGTTATTAAACATGCCATAACTACTTGCAGTATTGTCAGTAGGTTCATCTTCTTTTGTTGCAGCATAAACAGTAATGGCTTTAGACCACCAGAACACATTATAGTACGACGAATTCTCGTCTTCTTTTTCAGCCCAGAAGTATACTTCTATATGTCGATTAAGATCATCACGATAGTTTGGATCACTTAAATCTACCTTCGTTGCTTTTCCTTCCAAATATGCATCAAGTGCGTCTTCTGAAGAAATATTAGTTTTTCTTGAAAAGCCACGAATCTTTGTCTTGTCCACGCCTAGATATGTCTCAACCCATGCCGCATCCAAAGGCTGAAGCTTCGCTTTCTTAACAATATTCTTAGCTGTAAAGTATCCTTCCTGTCCGTCCTTATCTACGCGCGCGTATTCGGCATTTAAATGTGAATCCGAGTACGCTGTTCCTACCGGCACTTTTCCACCAACAAGTGCACGGCAATTTGAGAACATCTTTTCACTATTACTTATTGTTTTATTATACCCAGATCTAGTCTGATAATAGAATCCATATCCATCATTATCATCCGGATCTGTTACATAGATAGTTTTCAGGCTTGTACAATCTTTAAACATTTCCTTGGTTGAGAGCGACCCAGTAGATGTTGAATTAATCATAGACAGATCAAGCTCTTCCAGTTTTTTACAACCATTGAACATAGCCCACATATCTGTTACATTTTCGCATTTGAATCCGGTTCCAAATTTAATGCTCTCCAAATTGGAACATCCATTAAAGAAACTCTTTGTACTTGTTGCAGTCGTCGTAGTGATCATACTAACATCTATCGTCTGAAGATTAGTACAACCATAGAAAATCTGTTCAAAAGAATTCACCTGTTCACACGTAAAATTCTCGCCTATGATTATGGTGTACAGGCCAGTTGCTTTTGTTCCACACTCTTTAAACATTGAAGTGCATGTTGTAAGGGCTTCTGAACTGAAAGTACTTAAATCTGCATTAAGTATTTTACATCTTGCAAACATATTTGCCATTGAAGTAACTTTAGATGTATTAAACCTGCTGAGATCAATTTCAGAAAGATTCTTACAATCATCAAACATGTACTCCATATTAGTGGCACTTGATGTATCCATAGAATAATTATGTTCACGATCACCATCGCAAAGCTTCTTAAGGGCGTTACAATCCTGGAAACACTTTGATAGATCCTTCTGTTTTGAAAAATCAAGTCCATTAAGATCTATATACTCTACAGCTGTCCATTTATTAAACATGCCCTTTGATTCCGGATTTGTGTATACAATATCCGTTTCAGACCACCAATATACAATTTTCCCATCCACCCAGAAATATACAGGAATATCACTAAAAGTATCATCATGAAGATCCACACCAATTGCTCTTGCTTCATCCAAAGTTAGTGTTGTATTTCTGCGGAATTCCTTAATCTGATCCTTTGTAACGCTGCCGGTAACACTTGAAATCCAGCCCACCTCAGTAATCCTATCCGTTGAGTCATCGAACATCTTGATCAGCATTGCACGCACTCTCGTAAAGTATCCATCCTGACCGTCTTTATCAACGCAAGCATATGTCGCATCATATATTTGCTTAACCTTGACCTCTGTCGGATTAGTAATTCTTCCGCCGGTAAGCTTATCACAGCCTCTGAACATGTCTTTACTGTTTGCACTCGTTATGCTTCTCTGTCCACCATTAATAGTCAGATAGAATCCATTACCATTCACATCTTCGTCATGGTCAGTAACGTAAATAGTCTGAAGTTCCGAGCAGTTAAAGAACATCTCTTTTGTATTTGCAAGAGATGTCGGATTAAAATAATGCAGGTCTAAAGATGTAAGTTTTGTGCATCCATAGAACATCTCTGACATATCTGTAATACTCTCGCATCTAAACTCAGGTCCGAATTTAATCGTGGTCAGTTTTGTTCCCAGCTGAGGATTATCATCCGGTTCTTTCATACTAAACATTCTTTTACATTCAACCGCATTTTCAGTTGAAAAGTTAGAAATATCAATATTTTCGAGCGATACGCAATAATAGAACATGTTAGAAAAAATCTTAGCTTTGTGCGTATCAAAACTACTAACATCAATACTTGTAAAAGATCGGCACTGATCAAACATTTTATAAAAGCTGTTTGCATTTGACGTGTCAAAGCCGCTTACATCGATAGCTTTCAGCTTATAGCAATGGAAGAACATAAACTCAAAACTCTGGGTGGCTTTTCCGTCTAATCTTCCTAAACTGTTAAGATTATCTCCTGTTCCAACCAAACTCGTAGTAAATGTATTCTTGTTCCACTTAATCTCTTCTATGTTTTCACACTCATTAAACATAGATGACATTGTTGTAACTTTTGCTGTATTGAAAGATGTAAGATTCAACGACTTAAGATTTGTACAAGCAGAGAACATATAGTGCATCTTTGTAACATTTGCGGTATTAAAACTACTCATATCAAGAGCAGTTACAGCATTACAATTAGCAAACATATATGACATATCATTTGCTGCACCTGTATCGAGCCCCGACACATTTATAACTGTTGCACTGTTACATCCATTGAATGTGCCATTAAAAGTTTCAACTTTTTGGGTGTCAAAACCACTGATATCTATAGATTTAAGATTAATACAGCCATTAAATGTATTCTTAAATGAAGTTGCACTTGATGTATTAAATCTACTCACATCAAGTGTTGTAAGGCTTTCACAATTCTGGAACATCGATTCGAACCATACAACACTATGTGTGTCAAAGTTAGTTAAATCTATCGATGAAAGTGCCTTACAGCCTGAGAACATAGATGTCATACTTACTACACCACTAGTATTAAGTGCAGAAATATCTATGGTCGCAAGATTCGTACAACCGCCAAACATATTCTTTGTTCTTGCCAGTTTAGAACTTGTGGTAAAGCCAGAAAGGTCTAGACTAGTAAGCTTAGAACAATTAAGGAACATACTTTCACATGTTGTTGTTTCCATATTGTCATGGAAAGCAGCTGTCACACCACCGATTGATGTAAGATTCTTGCAATTTGCAAAACATGAAGATAAATCTACAACCCTGGAGAAATCCAAACCTGTAAGATCTATCGTTCCAATTCCTGTCCATTCCTTAAATATACTCTTGGAATTACTACGAATATATGCATATTTAGCATCTGACCACCAATAAATATTATTACCTTCTGACCAGAAATAAACCTGATAAGGAATTGGATTGTTATCAGCATCGAGATTGTTTGGATTATAATATACAGGATCTCCTATATACTCAGCTTCGTTTGGCGCAAACGCTTCATCAGTTGCCATTCTATAGTAACCATTGGTTCCGTTATTTCCCGAACTATAGTCAACTATACTGTTGTTATTAAAATACTCGAGGAGTTCTTCCTCAGTATCAACCGAAGTATACCTGCTAAATCCTGAAATATTAGCTCTGTTGTTTGCCGGAAGGAGTTGGAAATACTTAGTATTATTATCAAACTTCGTCCAGTTTTCCTCCATCATAATAATCTGTGTAAATGTATCAAAATCATTCCTATCGATGAAGTAGCCCTTAATATCATCACGCCCTGCTCTTCTGTCAAGCCATGCTTTCTTGGCACTGTTATCTTTCTCAACACTCCACTTTGTTCCGTGACCACCTTCGAGAACATCATTGTTTCCGAACATAACTGCACTGTAGCAGTTGCTTGGTACAGCAAAAGCTGTTGTAGCATAGATTCTCTTAAGTGAAGAACAGCCCGTGAAAACGCTTGTAAAGCCTTCAACTGTTGTAACACCACTTGTATTCCAGTCTTCAAGGCTCAATTCAACAAGTGATGAACAGCCATCAAATACATATGCGATATTTGTAAGACTTGATGTTGTCTTAAGATTTGCAAAGTTCTGGTTAAGTGCGCTACAGTTCTGGAAAGTACCTTTAAGGCTCTCGCAAGCCGTAAGTGTGCATTCAACAGGAAGCGTCAAATCGGTAAGCGATGTATTTCCCGCAAATGCCATCTCAAGAGTTGTAACGCTTGAAAGATCCCATCCTGTCAGATCAACTGATGTAAGAGCCGGTGTATGAGTCCCATCGGAAACCATATTAAATGTTTCCTTCATGGATGTGACACCTGAAGCAGCCCAGTCAGAAAGATTAGCTGATGAGATTGCATAACAATTTCTGAAGGCATAATTGAGATCCTTAAGTTTATCACCCTTAACCTTCAGCGAATTAAAATCAATATTAAGTAGATAGCATCCGTCAAATGCTGAATTCATAGATTCAACCTTTGAGAGATTACTCCAGCTTTCTCCGAGAGATACAGTTTTGAGATTATTCATGCCGCAGAATGTATGATCAAGCGTCAGTAAATTAGATGCGTTCCAGCCTGACAGATCAAGTGTTTCCAGACTTGAACAGCCATTGAACATATAATTTACATCAGTAACGTTATTTGTACTGAAGTTTGCAACATTAATCAATGTAGCGTTTTCGCAGCCATCAAACATATGTGCAAATCCGCCATTATCGCCGATTGCTGAACTTGCGACATTATATGTATTAAAGTCTCCACTGAAGTCAAGTTCTATAACCTTGCTACATCCACAGAACATATATGCGACATCTGTAAGATTGCCGCTCTCTGCATAGAAATTCACAAGATCGATCTCTTCAAGGCTGCTACAGCCCTTAAACATCGAATTAACTGTAGTTACTTTGTCACCGTTAAACTTATCACCAAGAGTAACTTTTTTGAGTTTGGTACAACCTTCAAACATTGATGCCATTTTTGTGATTTCTGAAGTATCAAACTCTGAAAAATCAAATTCAATAAGACCGGTATTCTCTGCAAGTGTGAAGAATCCGGTGCAGTCTGACTGGAGATATACCTTATCTGCATCTGACCACCACATAACCGTGCCGGTAGTAGTATCAACCCATGCATACATTGATGGAGAAGTCTTCTGTTTCAGATCAACTCTAACAGCGCCCTTTGCCTGAACCTCTTCAAGTGTCATGTCGTTAGTACTTACACGTTCCATACCTCTAATAAGTTCTCCACTGAACAGAGGGGCAAACACATTCTTGTCAACAGTAACCTTATTAACATAATTCTCATCCTTCTCAATTGCCATCGTAAATGAGAACTCCTTTGTAGCCGTCGCATTTGCTGCGAAGATGATACTTTCTATCTGTGTTATACCATCTCTAGGCTTTGCATTAGTAGTTCCTGTTGCATCAAAAGCAAACGATCCATCCTCACCTGGTGCACCGTTCTTCCATCCTACGAAATAATATCCATTATCAAAATGAAGCTTATAGATGTTATACTCATCAACCTTAAAGCGGTCTCTCGTATCAACATCATCGAGATACCAGTAGCTGTCAATTGTGTCTCCGTCCTTCCAGAAAACAACCTTGACAAAATCCTTGCCTGCGCTTCCCGTCCTGCCTTCTCTCTCGTAATAAACATGTCCGTCATTATTAGGATCCAAATATAGTTTTGCAACTTTGATTTCAGGACCATCTTCATCCTGTCCGATGTTTTGTCCGCCGTTTCCACCATCGCCGATATAAGCAAAATCCTGCTTCTCATATGGCCATACGTAGATAACATTATTCTTCTCAGAATCTTCAAGTATTTTGCTCGGCTTAACATCATTTGCCGAATCGTACTTTGTCCACTTCTTGCCATCATAATATAAATACATCGTATCATTAACTTTAAACAAAGCCTTCTTTACGGTGTATGAGCCAATGTTCTCTGATGTCGCAGTTGTGAAGCCGTCCTTCAGAACCTTCTCTGTCCAAACTGTAAACTCAGTTCCGTCATCAGTTGTAGATCCTGCAAGTTTTCTTATCTGCTTGCGCTTCTCAGGATTAAGCTGATTTCCCGCATCATTATACAGATCCGACAGCGCTGTCTGTGTAGCTGCCAGAGCCTTCTGTGCCTCGATCTTATAAGTTGATTCCTTACCCTTATCCATAAAGCCGAGCAGTGCCGGCATAATGATTGCAGCGACGATTGCAAGAACTACAAGCACGACAATAAGCTCCACCAGAGTGAAGCCTTTATGACGCGAACCTCTAAGGGTCCTTCTCTGCGAAGAATCCTCTGTTCTCTGTATTAAGCTGTTCTTAGTTTTTTTCTCTCTCTCACACATAGCATATACCTCACTGTTTTCTCTCAAAAATAAGGTATAGATACTGCATAAATCCGTATTTATAAACCTATCAATTTACAAACATCGTCCCTGTAAAAAAACCATATATAAACACTTCTCACCTATATACACTACTACAACAATATAATACCGCAAAATAGCAAATCTATCAACAAAAAAATGCTTTACATAAGATAATCAAGTCCGGCAAACTGTCCATTGCAAAAATCACCGCCCGGCGGTAAAATATATATAGTGTTGTTCGGGTACGGAAGTCCACTTCTGCCCCGGCAACAAAAAATACAGAATCGAGGGATTAAACATGTACTACAAGGACAACAAAAATGTCGAAATAATGGAACATCCGTTGATAAAGCACAAGATTTCAAGACTCAGGGATTCCGAGACCGGAACCTACGAATTTCGTAGCCTGATTGAAGAGATAGCAATGCTCGAGGCTTATGAGGCATTAAGAGACCTCCCTCTCGTTGACATTGAAGTTGAGACACCTATTGAGAAATGCATGACACCTACCATCGACGGCAAAAAGCTTGCCATAGTACCTATACTCCGCGCAGGACTCGGTATGGTAAATGGTATTCACGCACTCGTTCCATCCGCAAAGGTTGGTCATATCGGACTCTACAGAGACCCTGAGACTCATCTTCCTCACGAATATTACTGCAAGCTACCTGATCCGATTGATCAGAGACTTATCGTTCTTCTCGATCCGATGCTCGCCACCGGAGGTTCGGCTGTTGAAGCCGTAAACTTCATCAAGCAGCACGGCGGAAAGCATATCAAATTCATGTGTATCATCGCTGCTCCGGAAGGACTCGAGAACCTCATGAATGCACATCCTGACATCGAGATCTACGTAGGAAACCTCGACCGCGGTCTCAACGACAACGCATATATCATGCCTGGTCTCGGCGACGCCGGCGACCGCA